>CAIOTT010000015.1 GCA_903861305.1 Candidatus Omnitrophota bacterium
AGCCTTCACCCCCTGTGTTCAGACCCGTTACAGCAAAATAATACGTCTTGCCTGCTGATAATCCTGTCAATGTGTACGTCGTTACATTCCCCACACTCCGCGGGATTCCATACACACCAGATGCCGTACCATAATAAAGTTTATACCCTGTGGCTTCCGGCAAAGCATTCCAGCTGATCGTTGCACTCGCAACACCACCCACAGCGCCCGTTAATGTGATTGCCGCGGGAGGATCAGGAAACGTCACAGCACTCTTCTCGGCTGACTTGGCACCTTCACCGGTCGCATTGCTCGCGGTAACAACAACATAATACGCAGTTGAAGAATTGAGTCCGGTCAAGGTATACGTCGTAACATTGCCCGCATTAACGGGTATTGGGTATATACCGGCGGCTGTTCCATAATATAGGGTATATGACGTGGCACTGGCAACCGCGGCCCAAGTGACTTTAACTTGGTTCTTCCCGCCCAACAGACTAACCGATGGCACGCCAGGGATCGTTATGGCACTAAGTTCATTGGATTGTGGGCCTTCACCACCCGTATTCACGCCCGTTACAGCGAAATAATACGTCTTGCCTGCCGACAATCCTGTCAATGTGTACGTCGTTACGTTACCCACACTCCGTGGGGTTCCATACACACCGGACGCCGTACCATAATAAAGTTTATACCCTGTGGCTTCCGGCAAAGCATTCCAGTTGATCGTTGCACTCGCGACACCACCCACAGCACCCGTCAATGTGATTGCCGCAGGAGGATCAGGAAACGTCACAGCACTCTTCTCGGCTGACTTAGCACCTTCCCCAGTCGCATTGCTCGCAGTGACAACAATGTAATACGCAGTTGAAGAATTAAGCCCGGTCAAAGTATACGTCGTGACATTGCCAGGATTGACCGGTGTTCCATAGACCCCAGCGGCTGTTCCATAATATAGGGTATATGCCGTGGCACTCGCAACTGCGGCCCAAGTTGCTTTAACCTGGTTCTTCCCACCTGTCAGACTAATCGACGATACGCCAGGAATCGTCAAAGCCGTCAGTTCATTTGATTTTGTTCCT
Source organism: Candidatus Omnitrophota bacterium (assembly GCA_903861305.1). Taxonomy (GTDB): domain Bacteria; phylum Omnitrophota; class Gorgyraeia; order Zapsychrales; family Fredricksoniimonadaceae; genus Fredricksoniimonas. The sequence goes on from CAIOTT010000015.1 coordinate 1,062, forward strand.
TCTCCACTTGTATTAACACCACCTATGACAAAGTAATACGTTTTACCTGCCGATAAACCTGTTAACGTGTACGTGGTAACATTCCCTACACTGCGCGGCGTTCCATAAACACCACTTACTGTTCCATAATAGAGCTTATAAGAAGAAGCGTCCGAAACCCCATCCCAATTGAGTGTGACTTGTCCCGCTCCTGCAATAGCACTATTTGCCACCGGGGTGGCAGGTACTGCCGCTTGAGCAATATCAACAAATGAAAAACTTAGAACACTGGCACATAGCCATAAGAAGAGTGATTGAATTGTTGTTTTTAGGAATGATTTGTTCAGGCAGGAATTCAGACAATTTTTTTGAAATAATTGCATAGGCAAAATAATAATCAATAAATTGTTTCTATCGTTGGTACCTATTTTTTAACTATACGCTTTTTGTTTTTAAATAACAATAATATTTTTCGAGCCGCTCCTTCTAAAATAATCAGCCTGCTTCTAACACATAACCATTTTGCTTATTTATTCCTTTCACGCGTATAATTTCTTTTACCCGCCTGCCACGGGCATTGTCCCGTGTTCTTTCAATAAACAGGATCAGATTGACTGCTTCCACGATGCCTTCCGGACATGGCGGCACATTGGCCTCGGAAATCAGCCGTTCAAGCCGGGAAAGACCTTCCCGTGCCGAATTGGCATGAACTGTTGACACCCCCCCCGGATGGCCCGTATTCCAGGCTTTAATCAAAGAATAGGCCTCTTTCCCGCGCACTTCCCCCACCACAATGCGGTCTGGCCTCAAACGCATGCAGTAACGCAACAGATCGTCCATATTCCGGGTATCTGAGGTGCGCAGCTGAACCTTATTGGGAACGTTGCATTGCAATTCCAGCGTATCTTCGATGATGGCGATCCGATCTTGTGGGAATTGTGCGGCCACTTCATCCAAAAGCGCGTTGCACAACGTCGTCTTCCCCGAGGACGTGCCACCGACAACCATGATGGAATCCTTACGCGCGACTGCGGCGACCAACGTCTCATACTGCGCTGGCGTGATAACTTCATTCTTGAGATATTCGACCAGCTTGATCACACGGCCTGCAGGTTTCCGGATAGAAAAGATCGGACTTTGCACCACCGGTGGGATAAGCCCCTGAAATCTGAATAACCTTAAATCTCCATCTAAATGAACCCAGATCTCACCGCCGATATTCGGCTTCTCGGCGGTTGTTACTTCCCCCTGCACGGTTGATAACGTATTGATCAGATTCTTGGCCGCATCCGCCGCCATGGTGCCGTATTCATGCATCCCGTTATAGGTATCGATCCAGAGCTTCTCATCCGCGTTATACATGATCTCAATGACATTGGGATCGCGTAACGCCGCCATGACGCGTGGCCCCAGATCATAATGCAATTTCTCCTGGGTTCTTTCATGGTCACGGAGCATTGTTCATATTCTCCAGGATCACATCTTTGACAACGACGATATTAAACTGGTAGCCCGGACGGATCACGATGGTCGGCTGGACGTTCATATTGCGTTCCATGGTCTGGCTGCTCGTATCAGCCAGCCGTTGCCCGACGCTGGCCGCCACCGTGTCCTGGGCAGAAATGTTGTTAGAAGCACTGGTCTGCTTATTCAAAAGCTGGTACCCCGCACCCACAAGGCTCAACATGAACGCATTGCCATAGATCCGCAGGTAGTGATTGTCCACCTTGTCATAAAAACCGGCATACCCGGCCATATCAACACCCTGCATCCGACTCAGATTCAGCGTGGCCCCGTCAGGAAATACCAGCCGTGTCCAGACAACCAAGGCACGGTTCTGACCAAAACTCACATGGCTATCATATTCACCCACCAATCGCGCTCCCTGCGGGATCAGCAAATACTGCCCGGTGGCCGTGTCATAAACATTCCCCGTCACCTGGGCTACAATCGGACCAGGAAGGTCCGACTGGATCCCGGTGACAAGTGCCGCCGGGATATAGGTCCCGGCCTTCAATTCGTAAGGCGAAACCGGCTGTTTCTTGGAATGCGACAGATACTCTTCCTCTGAATGGCCTTGCTGCACAAACGCCTCTTTGGCATCCTGCCTGTTGGCATCCGGCGCATCGCCGCGGCTTGGTAACGCCATATTCACCCCATCCAGCGGTTTAACGATACCCGACGGTAAACCTGTACTGACAGAACCTGCCGTACTCACCGTGCCCCTAACCGGCGGTTTACCGGTAACCTTCAAATCCAGTCCGGCTTTCATGGCCGCATATTCCAGTTCCTTCTCTTCAAGCGCGTGCTTCTTTTCCATTTGCGCCAACTCAAGTTTCTTGTCATAGTCCAGTTCCAGGACGGTTTGACGGTATTTCACCTCCTGGGCGTTCACCAGATTCTTCTCATTGCGCTGGACAAACGCAGGAGACGCGACCGATTCCATTGGATTGATCTGAACCTTTTTATGCGCCTCGTCGTTAAACCAGAACTGCTGCGCACTATCATCCGCCTTCTCTGAGACCGGGATCTTGTGACTTTCGTTCTCTTCCTTTTTCGCCGGAGGTTTATACTGAAACAACATCAAAAGGATCACGCCGACAAGCAACACCACCCCAATAATAATCGCAATGGTATTGGTCTGCATGATATTGGCAGGACGCGGATTCACTTCAAGGACGGGATCAGTGTAAGTTTCCATGTTATTTCTTTCTGATCACGATCCGGGTTTGATATTTCTCGGCCCCTAAAATGAGTTCCCCGCGCTCAAACAACGTATCAATGATAAAAAACGGCCGACGGTAACGGTAATTGGCGACTTGGACTTGCCCGTTCTTGCCAAGCACATGAAACACCGGAAGCTCGGCATGTTCGGCCTTCTCCCCCATTTTAATGAAGACCTTCTTCCCATCGTCAAAGACACTGGCCGGGTACCAACTCAAACCCTTGTCCCCTTCAAGCGCGTAATTAAAGTGCATGTTCTCAATATCAACGCTGGCAAATCCCGGCGTGACCTGGCTGGCCACCGGTGGCGACGGTATGGCAGAATGTTCCGCGGCGTCCTGCGGGTAATAAAAACCGATCCGCGGCATATACTCCCCCGTATCAATTGAAGTCATAATGATGTTGTAATCCCGGCGGTCCGTGACGATCGATAGATTTGTCGTCAACGTAGCGATCAAGGGCTTCACCATCACCATGGCCGTAAAATGACCCGGTTCACCTTTATAAGACACTTTTGTCTGCCAGCGCACCGTATCCCCGGCCGCCATATCCAAAACCTGCTCCCCCTGCTGCAGCTCAATAACACAAAAGAGCGTCTTGGCACACGTTAACCTGGGCTGGGACAAGCCATAGGGATAAAGCCTCGTATTGTCCGGCTGGACTATAACGTCGGCGGTACCGTTGGCAACGTAATCATCGGTCTTAGCATTCACCACGGCCGCGTTCGTTACCGTCACCGTTTTTTCTTTGCTGATCTTGTCCTTAAGGGATACGTCTTCAAACCCGATCTCAGGGGCAGGTGCGGGCTCAACTGTCGCGGACGACGGCGGAACCTCGATGATCCGCGGGCCGTCCTGAACAACGTATTTCGCACTCATATCAGAGGCACAGCCTGTCATAAAGACCAATGCCATGATCAAAAACACCCCTTTATACATAACCTGCCTCCCGATATTACTGGATCCTGCTCCACGCGATCGACGTCACGCGAAACCCGAAAGGATTCCACGGTTCTTCCCGAAACTGGTCTTTGCTCGTCTTGGCGACACGGATCAAGCTGATCAACGCCTTGTACCGCGCTTCGCCCAGGATCTGACTGTCATAATTCCGCTCGGTCTCCCGCCATTCGATGGCATAGGTATTCTCCGCCTGTTGCAGGCATACTAGGACTTCAACATGCTTTGTCCCGGTCTTCCTGGCATATTCGAACGGATCGTTCGCCTGATAATATTTGGTAAGAAAATTGTCCCTTACCGAAGGAACCGTCGCCTGATACACCCGCTCAAGGCCTTTGCGGATCATCTCGGCGTCAGCGACAATGGTGCGTGCATCCTCGATGTATTGGCTGAAGAATGCTTCAATGACCTTGGCGTCAGTAACCTTGACCTCCTGAGCCGGTCCCACAGCCGCAGCACGGCCCAGATCGTCAGTCTTGACAACATAAGGGACCGCCCTGGAATTCTTCGCCACAATGACCATGCCAACGCCCAAAATAATATTAAGGGCCACGGCCCCCATAGCCAGTAACTGCCAGTTGCGCAATCGCGCGTTAAAATCAGTAAAGATCTCGTTCTTTCTCAGACGCGCCGCGGCATAAGGATCAGTGGTTTGGTTGCTCATTTTTTATCTCCCGCCGCCGGTGTTGATTCATGATTGATCTTGTGCGCCAGCCGGCCGCCGGAAGTATCCCTTACGGCGGACGTGAATTTTTCTCTGACACGACTGCCAATGGCCGATCCCAGCGTCTTAACGGCCCCTGCTGTCGCGTTCACGGCCGCGCCGGCCCCGAAGGCCGTTTTCCCGCTTTTACCCTGATTGGCGGGATCCACCTTGTTTTTGGTGTTTGCCGCTTTCCAGGCCGACGCCATAGCCTGAGCCCCACCTACTCCGCCAATAACAGCGCCCACGGCTCCAGCCGCCGCGATCTGCCCACCCGTGACAATGGCCCGAGCACTGCCCCCGGCAGCACCAAACCCGGATTCAGCCTGGCCAGACAACAACGTGACGGCGATATCCGGGACCCTTAAACAAACCTTGTAATAAAACGCCGTAGCCGCAACAATGGCAATAAGGTTATCCAAAAATGCCGCCTGCCCACCCTTGACCATGTCATCGGCCCAGTTATTGGTAATGCGCGCCCCGATCCCGACGAGTACATAGATGAAAAGCATCCTGATCCCCAGATTGAACATGCTTGAAATGTATTTGTTCGCGTAGTCTTTGGTCCATTCCGAACCCGCGAACCCCAGCATGAACACCCCCACACCCAGGATGATCCGTGAGCCGATATCCACGATCAACACCTCGATGGCGATCAGGATAAAACACCAGATAACAACGCCGGAACACGCCACTGAAACCAGCGTTAACCCGAAATTCTTCCATCCGCAGATCTTAAACCCAAGATTCAGCATCTTCATCCCGATGCTGATCCCCTGCGTCACGATAAGCCCCGGGTTCTTCGCGAAATCAGCCCCCGACGTCTGCCCGACCTGGGTCGCCAGTTCCAGCCCGACATTCTTGAACGTCTTGACGATCAAGGGCAGCCATTGCGGATAACTCTGGATCAGCATGAAAAAGAAATACAGCGTCAGCATCGTCTTGAACAGATCCACCTGCGCTTCGGCGGCGTCTACCTGTTTTCGCAACAAATGATTGCATAACGCAACCGCCACCGTGATGAGCGCAAGTTTTGTGAATGTCTCGCGCGCCAGCCCGACGCTTAACAGCGTCATCGGCTGGATTGCCGCATCGTACTGACTGATAATGTTGTTAAATACTGTTACCGCGTCCATCGTCAGAACCCTGCATTTAATACGGTTGTACTGCTCGATCCGGCGTACACATGAAAAACCGCTTCCATATCCTTTTGCTCTTTATTCTCAAGCTCGGCCTGTTTGCGGGCTTCCGCGCTCTTTTGCGCCAGTTGCCATTCGTTCAACGCCCGCAACTCCTGCATCTGGTTGATAAGCTGCCCCATCAACTGGTTCATTGTCTGAAGCGCTTGTGTCTGCCCGACGGCATTATCACTCTTTTCAAGGAGGTTTCTAACAACCTGGTCTTCCACGGCCATCCTGGGCCCTTGATCCACCGTCACCTGAAATCCCCCGTCAGCCGCGGCCAGCACGGGATTATTGAGCGTCTTAACCGCCAGCCCATAATCCTCTTTGGCGGCGATATCAGGATAAAGTTCCCGGACCTGGTTGTACGCGCTCTGAACGTTATTCCACACCGACGTGTTACGCTGACGCACCGCCTCAATCTGTACCAGGATCTGATCGACATCGCCCCAGCTGCCCTTGTACGATGCAATGGATTTCAAGGCTTCCACCTGATTACGGATCATCACCGCATCGTTGTAAAGCCCGTCGATCTGATGCTTGGTCTGCTCCAGCAACTGGATATTATTCAGAATCTGAGTCCACTCCGTGGCCCACGTGACGGCCCCGCACGGTGACGTCGCCGTTACCATAAAAACTATGCCCAAAAGGAGTCGGTAAACCCCAATCATCGAATGTCACCCTTTCGAACAGCATGCAGCTGGGCCCAGGCACTGCTTTCTTCCTTTAAGCCCCTCTCGTTCAACCACGCCGCGACCCACCGCTCCCCGTGGTCCGCTTGAAATCTCCCGATTGCCGCGCGATCCAAGGGCGCGGCACCCACCGCGTAAAACGCAAGTTCAAGCGGACTAAGGCCAAGGTCGATCAACCGTTCTCCCAAATTCTGCGCCGTGAGGTAATACTGCCGTTTGGACTCAGCCTGGGAAATGATCTCGACTTGGCGTTCATTAAGGCCAAAGGCTTCGTAAAAACTCCGGCAATCCGGGGCATTGGCCGCCGGATTGGGTAAGAAGATCTTCGTCGGACAGCTTTCGTTGATAACGCTGAACGCCCCGGATTTGACAACATCCGCGAGGCTTTGTGTGGCTAGGACAATACAGGCATTGTTTTTTCTGGCGGTACGCAGAAACTCGATCCAGTAATCCATAAAAAGCGCGTTCATCATGATCATCCAACCTTCGTCAATAATGACAAACGTCGGCCGGCCATCCATAGCACGCTGGATCTGGTGAAATAGGTACAACAGCACCGGCGTTGTCCGTCGAGCATCCATCGTCATCAACCGCGATATCTCAAAGCTCTGCCAGGCGGCTTTCCGTAAGCCGTCCTGGCGGGCATCCAGAAGACCCGCCATAAAACCCTGTTTGATCGCCACGAACTGGCTGAGCCCTTCCTGGATCACCTTGTTTTGTGTGTTAAGAAAAAGATCCGAAAGCGTCCTGTTGGGTGTCCGGCTGGTCTCGCGGATCGCCTGGTCAATATCAGCGCGGATCGAGGGTGTGATCGCAATGCCCTGCAGCTGGATCAGCTGCTCCACCCACTCACTCGCCCAGATCTGTTCCTGCGGCTCATCGATCCTGGCCAGCGGACAAAAAGCCAGCGTGCTTTCATCCCCCAAAATGTCATAGAAATTTCCGCCCACGGCATGGGTCAAAGCGAACTGGGAATACCCTTTATCGAAAAAGAATACCTGGGCGTCTTTATACCGCAGGGCCGAATTGGCGATGTGGGATAAGAGAACGGATTTTCCGCCACCCGTCGGGCCAAGGACCAGCGTATGCCCCACGTCCGCGGTATGCAGGTTAAACCGGAACGGTGTTGTCCCCATCGTCGCCGCGTAAAACAACGGCGGCGACTTGGCGGGATAATACGGACAGGGGTTATGCTCCAACCCCGTCCAGATATCTGTCAGCGGGATCATATTGGCCAGATTCTGGGTGCTGATAATGGGCTTTCTCACATTCATGAGCGTATCTCCCGGAAAACTTCCCAGGAACGCTTCAACCGCGTTCATCGTCTCAATAATGGCGTGATACCCGTGATTATTGAGAACCCGGCGCACAGTTTTCACCTTTTCATGGCAGGTTGCCTTGCTCTCATCGAACAACACCACAACCCCGGTGTAATACCCGTACGTCACATCCCCCAGCCCCACCATGTGCTGGGCCGTCTTGATCTCCTCGATCTGGGTTAAAACAGCCCTGTTGGCCGCATCAGGGTTATGCCGCGGATCATGGCCCAACGCCCCGGCCACCATCTGGGCAATGGAATATTTGTTGGCCGCGTGCTTATTCTCATACTCCTTGAGCATGTTTTGCACATCCAAAGGGTCCAGAAACAAGAATCTCGACGAGAATCTGTACTCAAACGGCAAGGCGCAAATAATGTTCATGACCCCCGAGAAATCGCTCACCGGAAAGCCCGTGAGCGTCAGGATCCCGATGGCTTTGCCATCGATCCTCGGTTCATGCCCCCCCACAAACTCGTGCGCACCCAGGTAATGATTGATGAATATCGGACACTCGGGCACCGGGATCGGATCCGCCTGCCCGCTCACGCACCGGTGCAGGAATGTCATCATCTCGCTGGAATTCATGCGCCGCAGATCAAGTTTGTTGGAGAAACAATCCGCGAATTCGCTCAATTTGACGTTGAACGTCTGCAGCTGATGGTCCAGGTCACTTCCCGTTTCCTGGGACATATTGCGGACAAAAAGTCCCTGCACCCTGCGGTTCTCTATAACTGAAGGTAAATACGTCAACGTCAGGCCGTAAACGTTCTCGTAATGGGCGCCTTCTTTGTTATAAGCCTCGCGCCGGCGGGCTTCTATAAGACGGGATGTCGCATTTTCAAAGAAATCCTGCTTGGGATAGGCGCTTGCCGGTACGCGCAAAAGATCCACGTGCAAGGACCAGCCTGCGCCGAATCGCATAAACAGATCATTCACATGCGCCGCCAGGGAGTCCTCCTCCCTGCCCAAAGACGATTCCATATCCGGGCCCGCGTAATAAAACGATCCGCTCAGACTGCCGTCATGGTTCAACAGCACACCTTCGTCGACAAAAGCCAAATAGTTGAGCAATGAGGGCAAGCCGGCGGGACCTTTGATAAATTCTTTTAAAGGCATCATGCGTGATACTTCCCTTGTATAGAAAGCTTGCGCGACCGCGACGGCGTTATCAGCCGCTCGCGCGCGGGATAAAACGTTTCGTAGCGGCTCGAACGAAGAAAGATCTTGGTCTGGTACGGATCATGTTTGGCTGCTACCCGGCTCATAAAAAGCCCCAGCACCCATACCAGGGCCGCAATTCCCATGGCAAACCAGTCTTTCCCGGCGAACCACACCGCCCCGGCAATAAAAATAATGATGATGATGTTCTCCCGCTCCCCTTCCAGCATGAGGATAGGGCGCGTCAGACTCTGAAAAACAGGCACCGTCCGTTTAATGTCTTGCATCGCTTCTCACATCCGGCAGGAATAAAGCCCCAAAGACATCAAAATACTCGGTGCCATCACCAAAAGGCCCAGCACAATGACGACATTGGCCAATAAATGGACCATTTGCTGATCTTTTCCCAGAAAATGCATCACACACCCCACTCCCAGCGAAATGATCGCCAGCGCGGAGGGCAACTTCCCCGTTGTCAGATCCATGGCAATGCTCATAAGCTGGTTCGAATACAGCAGCACGCTTGAACTGGTCGTGGCAAAAGCATTGGTCACCGCAAAGCAACTCCCTGCCATTGCCAAAACAACCGTTTTTAAAAGGCTCTTCCCCATTGGTTCCTTCCTCCTTGTAAATTTTAGTGGATTCCTGTGTTTTTGAACTATACCACGAAAACGGGGAAAGTCAAGGCAATCAGAAAAGAAACTTTCCCCATTATACAAACGGTTTTGGAACGGTTGTCCCAATGCCCTGCCCCTTGAGCCGGAAATATTCCATCAGAAATCGGTTTTTCATTGTCTAAAAAGCCAATGGGGGCTTTCTGCACTTGACGTTGCTGGCACCTGCCCTATCCCCTTCGAATTCTTCAGAACTACCAGATCAAAACACCAAATTACGCTTTATGCGAAACATTCTCAATATTTTCTGCGCTTCTTCTTCGCTTCTTCATAGCATCTATACAAGCAATTTAGCTGTGCTGGCGCTGTATTTCGTTCGTACTTCGTTAACTTCTTCGCTTCTTCGCTGTTTCACGTGAAACAATTTCTTCAGCGCTTCGGCACTGTTTCAGGAGTTTCACGCACAAGCTCCTTGGTGTTGCTGGCACCTATGAAGTTTGCACGAAATCACGCCTTCATGTAAAGTTCGTAGCTTTCTTCGCGTATTCAGTGCTTCATACGAAAAAACTTGACATAAAATCTATTCTGTATATAATAAAATCTAACTCATGGAGGTAATTATGGCTTCGCCGAACGACAACACATTCATTGAAGCAGGGCATACGATCGAAGTTGAAGGTAAAGAACGCCAATACGACCAAAATATCATCAGTGATCCCAACTGGATCATCCTGGATGATGTCATGCGCCTGCTTAAAGTAACAACCGCGCGGGCTGTTCAGTACCATGCCGATAGTCCTACGAAGAAGAGATGGGAAAGAAAATATGCGAAAATCACCGGAAGAGACCGAGTTTTTTACAGCAGAAAAGACGTAGAAGACTTTATCACTTCACGCGGACCTACGGCTACCTTTGAAGCGAAAACAGGGGAGCCGGCTGCGGAGCCGCCTCAGGCAACGATATCAGCTACGAAAACAGCCGAGACCATCCATCATCCTTCCGATGAAAAACACGGTGTTTCGCAGGAAAGCCTGCCGCCAGCCCTCATAAAAGCCGGCGAAATGTCCCCTGAAATAGCGAAATTCGTTGATTTTCATATGAAAATAGTCGACGAAAACAAGGACCTGAAGACCCAGGCCCATAAGGCCGAGAATCAGGTCGTTGGCTGGAAAACGTCTTTATACTGGTTAGTTGCGGTTACGGTGATCACGGTGAGTGGCTTGTCCTGGTTTGGCTTTACCAACTGGAACAAGGTAGGGGAGTTGTCCCGAACCAAGGATGAACTTTACACGAAGACCATATCCTTACAGGAAGATGTCCTTAAGACAAAGTCTGCTCTTATGTCCCGCGAAGCAGAGATCCAGAGACTTCGCCATCCCGTTGAAACTGTCAACGCACAGCAGTAAGGATCCCGGCCATGATGGAGCAGACCAGTAAAGCTTTGACCCTGACGCGCGCCAGTCTCAACGTTGAAAAAATGCCCATCGTGTTCCTGGGGACCCCCGAAGATCGTAAGAAGATCCAGATGGAAGTGGCCAAAAGCGGCAAGCCCATCCTCATTTACAACGTTACGGAAGACGGGGTAGAGAAGAAGCTGTTCTTATCACCATCATCTGTCTTTGGCTTGCTTACCGCGTTCGATATGGATGTCCTGACCGTTGTCCATCACAAGCTCTTTGAAGCCAAGAAAGCCACCGGGTATTGCCCCAGCCAGATGCGGTTATGGCTCTCGGAATTCCCCAAGATCATGAAACTGGCCACCAGTGGGGGACTGTATGACCGAATCCTGGAGTCCATCAAACGGCTCTCAGCCACCGAAATCTACCACGAAAACTTCGTAAAGATCAGCGAAACTGCTACGAAAACCATGGGTTCGTACCGCGAAAAGTCCCTGAAGATCGTTCTGTTCAAAGGATCCGGCAAGGAAGTCACCACATCGGCCGGCACTGAAAGGATGCAGAAAGTCTTCGTAGATATCGAAATCCCGGAATGGCACTGCAATAATATCAATAGCGGATATACTACGGAATTTGATTCAAATACTTATTTCAAGATAGGGAATGATCGCGCGCGGCGACTTTACCGGGTCCTTGAGATCATCCGCTACCAGGACAATGTATTCCTGCCATACTCCAAACTGATCACCGAACTGACCCTGGGGAACCTTGAAACCAAACTGCGCAATCGGGCCTTTAAACGCGCCCTGGACCCTTTGGTCAAAATAGGCTACCTCAAGTCCTACAAACTCTGTGAAAACGCCATAGCGGTATCTTACAGCGAAATCCGCAACGTCATTCCACAGCAACTCTCATCCAATGTCTCTTATGATGATCTGGATATCCATGCCCAAAGGACCGTGGACTGGTTAATGGGGGAGCTGAAGGACGGCGAATCTTCCCGGAACTGGCTAGCCAACGTTGTCATCAAAGCCCCTGAAGAACTCCTGCATCGCTGCCTGTCACTCACCAAAGAGACCGCCACCTTGAACGGGATACGCAAGTCCCGCGGTGCCGTCTTCACCGATCATCTCAAAAGAGAATGCGAACGACTGAACATCCCGCTGTGAGATATCCACAGGCATTTGATGTTGCTGGTCCTTTCCTTTGGTGTTGCTGGTACCTTCGCTTGACGTTGCTGGCACCGTCGTTTGACGTTGCTGGCACCAAAAATAACGCAACTTCAAGCAAAATCAATGACTTACAGCACATCCAATAGTATGTTTAAAGTTTATGTCTAAATGAACGTTTAAATGGGTAACGTTCATAGAATTACTTCATACGAAAGAACGAAGTAACAAATTAAAGAGCTTTTCATATGTATTTCGTAAGAAACACCGTCTGTCTTTCAAGCAATTGCCGTACCATCCCTGTGCTTTTTTCTAATGAAGGAAAGCTTTTTTAACAAATGGATCAAAAACATTTTCGTACGTGGTAACTCTTGAAATCCTTCTTGAGGCCGACAGTTTACTTATTGTCGTTACGGTATATCTAGAGTTTATTCCCAAAGCGTAATATGAACTCTCGATTGCAGATTAAAGTTGTCATAAGAAAGTACCACCTTTGGTTACAAACATAACACATCCTTTAGGGTGTTTAGTTGCTATATACAGCACTAATACGCCCTAATAGACATGTAACGTTTGACACGTTCTCAGGAAATGTTTCAAAGAACGACATAAGAAAGCGCACGCGTAAGATTAAAGAAATTCTCCCGAAAAAGTGAACAGTGGGGAAGAGTAGACGGGGTTATGGAAAGTCAGGAGGCTGGGTATGCATATTGTGATCGCGGCTGACGTCTTTAAGAATACATTGGATGAAATTCTCAAACGCACAAAACAGCGGGCAGGCACATATGTCTGGATTGAAGCTTACGAAGGCGGGAAAGTGGTATTTAAGGATAATAGAGTCTCCCTTGATATCATGGGCACAGTGATTGATCCCGGGAACGTCATGATCAAACGCATTAACGTTGAGACCTTCCGTAAGGCGCTTATAGAAACAGGGGATGTTTCTGTTCTTACGGAGGATAAATTGATTTGCTTCAAGCAGAATAGTTTTTCTCTCCGGCTTGATCGGGCTGTGCTGGGAGAGAATGATTTTAAGCCAAAAAGACGATAATTGAATAGCTACCTTCAACGAAGTATCCTACCGAATTGCATGAATTCTAAATCAAATATATTGCAACTTGGCCGGCAATTGGGTATACTTTCTGTGCAGAGGTAAAAGATATGAAGGCACTGGAAGAACTTAAAAAGCATCTTAAACCGGGGCAAGTCTACCGCAGGGCAGATCTTGAGCTTTGGTCTACGGCCGTTGACCGGCATCTCAAGGAGCTGGTCAATGAGGGTCCCTTGCAGAAAATGTCGCAAGGATTGTATTACTATCCGGCCAAAGCTTCTTTCGGGGAGGTTCCTCCGGAGGATGAGAAGCTTGTGGCTGCTTTCCTAAAGAGTGAGGATTTCCTTTTAACGTCACCTAATCTTTATAATTCGTTGGGTGTCGGTACCACCCAATTGTATAACACGTGTGTCGTCTATAACCATAAACGGCATGGCCGATTTGAGCTTGGCGGTAAGATGTTTGATTTCCGCTTAAAGCATAAATTCCCCAAAGAGCTTTCCGAAGAGTTTTTGCTGGTTGATTTGCTGAACAATCTGAATCAACTGGCCGAAGACAAAGCGAGTATCCTCAATAACGTCAAAGTTAAAGTTTTGGGACGGCTGGAGGCTGGTTTCAAGCGTGTCGTTAATGCCTACGCGGGTGAAAGAACAAAAAGCCTGCTCAATGAATGGCAATCCGAGGAGTCTTTAGCGCATGCCTGATTATCTGCATGATCATCCGGAATTCAGTGATCTTTTGCGGGCCGTAGAGCGGCAGATGAAGATCGAGCGTAGTCTCGTTGAGAAAGACTATTGGATCATGCATGTTCTCTATGGGCTGCGGCAAGGCGGCTTTACCTTTGAATTAAAGGGCGGGACCTCGTTGTCCAAGGGGTATCAGATCACCGGGCGGTTTTCCGAGGATATCGATATTCGAATTGAGCCGCCCAAAGGCATGGATGTCAAAACAGGCCGGAACCATACGAAACCCGATCATTGCCAGGGACGTAAGAAGTATTACGATTGGCTGGCCGGGGAAATCAAGATCGCCGGGATCAGTCAGATAACACGCGATGAGACGTTTGATAATGAAAAATTCTTCAGTGGGGGCATTCGTGCGTTTTACAAGACAACCCTGACGCTTCCTCCCGGGATTAAAGAGGGGGTGTTGCTTGAGGTCGGCTTTGACGATGTGACGCCCAATAATGCTCTGGACATCAGCTCCTGGGCGCTTGATTTTGCTTTGCAAAAGGGCATGCAGGTTAAAGATAACAGAGCCCGCGGCGTTCTATGTTACCATCCGGGATATACCTTCGTTGAAAAGTTGCAGACGATCGCTACCAAGTTCCGCAAACAGCAGGAAACAGGGGAGATGCCGGCCAATTTCTTAAGGCATTATTATGATGTGTCTTGTCTTTTGAAGAACGCAATCGTTCAGAAGTTCATCGGGACGCCTGAATACCATCAACACAAGGCGAAGAGATTCCCGGCGGCTGATCAGAAGATCCCTCTTGCGGAGCAGGAGGCGTTTTTATTAAAGGATCCGAAAGTCAGACAGACTTTCGATGAGGAATACCGCAAGACTTCGGCTTTGTATTATCGTGGCCAGCCGCCCTTTGATGAGATCATGGCAGGACTGGCGGTAAATTTAAACAAGTTGTAGTCTTTCGTGCTGAAGCAATAGCCTGAAATCATAGAAAACCCCTTGTTCTCATTGAGAATTCGGGGTTTTCTTGTTTTCATTCCTTGATTTCCACTTATTATGCGATCAACGTAATATCCTGCCGCATTGCCTTTAACAATGAAATGTTAACCCTAAGCCTTCTTGAGAAGGCGGTATTCCTACGCAGGAAGGACTGTGTCATTCTTCATAGGACGTTCGCAGCAACTTCATTTTAAGCAGGGGGGGGTATCGTTCATCCGGTAAGGTCATTGAACGAGTAAGATATGTTCCTTTAAGAGCATCTGATAAAGCATGAGCCTGTGTTATTGCATACCCTGTCAGATGGAATTATGAAGAAGCGTTGATATGATCCCTTGAACTTTAGGCATAGGGCATACCGAGAATACTTTAAATAAACATACCACTAGCCCTGCAGCCCGGCGTTTCGTCCCACCTTCCGTAGTTCCCTAAGAAACCTTCGTAACACAAGCTGCCCTTCGTAGCACCTTTTTGTCCTGGGTCTTTCAAGTATGGCATGCGCGCCAAGGACGGCGAAATTCTTCAAACAATCTTGACCCGGGCCGGCGGGCCAGCGTGGCCAAGATTCTTTGAACAATTTCTTGCGAGTGCCCGGGCCTTTGGCCCAGGTGCATCCTTGCTCACGCATGCTTCTTTTCGTCAAACAGACAAAAAGGAGGTCACATGCTTCATTACACCGTTTTGAATCTTTACCGGTTATCCACCCAGGGGCACTTGAAAGCGCTTGCGGACGTTCAGGTGAACGATGCCTTCGTGATCCGCGGGATACGCATCCTGATGGGCAAGGGGGGGCTGTTTGTGACCCTGCCACAACACTGTGGCAAAGACAAGAACTGGTATGACCAGATCTACTTCCTGGACAATGAGCTGTTTCAGCCGTTCAAGCAGACCGTCCTTGAAGCCTACCGCCAGGCGATTACTAACCCTTCCATGAAAGGATAAGACCATGCACGCTTACAGCATCACATTCCGTGGCACGTTCCCCATAGGGGAATGGAACAGTCTCCTTAAGGCTTTGTACGATCGGGGCATCAAATACCGCTACACCGATAAATTGGCCCAGACCCCGGATGACGCCGGCTTGCCGCAGTATTACTCGCGTCTTATGTACTGGAGTGAAACAGAGTTCTTATACGACACTAAACGGGTCAGACAGCCCTGGGCGGTGATCGAAGAGATGCTTAAAAGGAAAGTTTAATAAAAAAGGAGGTCGATGATGGATCAGTTAATTGTGCAGTGGCTGGAAGATGCTGACGCCGAGATCAGCTACCGGTTCAAGAACTGGCAGGATTTCGGTTATGAAATCCCGCCAACCCTTGGGAAAGTCCGCGAAGATGTCTTCGCGGATGAGGACTATTGGCACATGGAATGGGATGATCTCTTCGCAGAGCTGACAGCGATCATACGTGCCATGAACCCCGAGGGGTTCTGGCACGCTCAGGTCTTGAATTTTGGATGGCGGGCATTGGACGGCCACAAGACCTTTAAGGCCGTTGACGGGAAAAGCCTGTTGTCCGCCATCCTGCCGGAGGCGGATTGCCATTTCAAGGTATACCGTGCCGGGAAATGCCTCAAGATCAACAACGCTCACCACGATTCACCGGCATGGAATGAATGGTATATTCTTAAACCCCTTTCATGCCGGCAATACGCCCAGCGTCGGGGGGATTGACCGGGGAAGGCCCTGGGCCAGAGCTTTGGCTTTGTGCGCGGCGGCACAACGGGACCAAATCCGGCGGCCGTGGTCCCGGGTTCAGTCCAGAAGCTTGATACTAGCCCGGGTTGTTTTAGTCGGTACCCCACGCCAGAACCAGCCGTTTCAGTTCTTGACAAACTAAAGTTGTACTTTACAATAGCAAGCATGTATATCGAACGCTTGCTTGAGAAACCATTCCTTGAAGCCGTGAATTCGTTTCCGGCCGTCTTTATCGGCGGACCGCGCCGGGCCGGAAAAACGACCCTTTCACGCCACCTTGAGTCCCGATATAAATACGTTCTGCTGGATGAACTGGATGTCAGGAAATACGCAGCTGAAGATCCGCGCGGGTTTCTGGAACGTTACGCGCCGCCGGTCATTATTGACGAGATCCAGAATGTTCCTGAGCTTTTATCGTACATAAAAGCCCGGATCGATGCGGATAAGACGCCGGGGCAGTGGATCCTGACGGGATCCCAGCAATGGGCCTTGATGAAGGGGATCAGTGAAACTTTGGCCGGGCGTATTGCGATCCTGCACCTTTATCCGTTCACCATCACTGAGATTCAAAAGAAGGCGGGGGATCAGCCGGCGAACTTTGAAGGGCTCCTGAAGGTATGGAATAAAGCGCAAGGGCCATTGAAACACGCCGCCTCTGTCGGAGACTGGATCATTAAAGGCGGCTATCCGGAAGCGGTCTTTGCCGCGGACAGCGCCCGCAAGACCTGGTTTTCCAGTTACATCCAGACCTATATTGACCGGGATGTCCGCGGGAATGTCAAAGAGGGCAATTTAAGAGATTTTGAGCGGTTCATCGGGCTTCTGGCGGCCA
The DNA here is from genome assembly GCA_903861305.1 of Candidatus Omnitrophota bacterium. Taxonomy (GTDB): domain Bacteria; phylum Omnitrophota; class Gorgyraeia; order Zapsychrales; family Fredricksoniimonadaceae; genus Fredricksoniimonas. Next base: position 18,216 of record CAIOTT010000015.1, read on the forward strand.
GAACGGCCCAGCAGCTGAATACCGCCGCACTGGCCAAGGATGTCGGCGTCACGATACCGACGATAAAGGCCTGGTTGACCCTTCTGGAGGCAAGCGGGGTCATATTCTTTGTGATGCCGCATCACCGGAACTTCGGGAAACGGCTGATCAAGTCGCCGAAATGTTACTTTATGGACACAGGGTTGGTTTGTTACCTTGTTGGATTGCAAGATCCGGAACATGCCTTGCGCGGGCCTATGGCCGGGGCGCTCTTCGAGACGGCGTGCGTGGCCCAACTTTATAAAAGGCTTTCTGTTTGGGGTGATGAACGCGCCCTTTATTATTTTCGCAGCACCGACGGTCTGGAAGTTGATATGCTGGTTGAGCGAGGCGGAGTCTTGACGCCTATTGAGGTTAAACTTTCATCGACGATGGATTCTTCCAAAGTCAATGCCTTGCTCAAATGGCGGGGGATCACGCAACAGACGGATAGCCCAGGCTACGTGATCTCGACATCAACGAATATCGGCGATATTGCCAAAGGTGTTCGCAACGTGCATTTTTCAATGCTCTGATCAAGTTTTTCAAAGTAGTCGTAGAGCGGATTTGATGATGAAGACCCGGATAAGATGCCGGGTCTTTTCTTTTTTCCGGCGGCGGTAACGGTCCTGGCGCTAACCATGATCGATGTATCCTTGCCGCTTGATGGGCACCTGCCATGCCCTCTGGATCTGCAGCGTGGTTTTTTGTCATTCTTCTTCCTACCGGCGGCACATTCTTTCGACGACATTCATCACACGCATAGGCCTCTTACTGTTGGCTGGCTGATGTTTTCGGGGGTGTTCTTTGGCGGTTGTTCTTCTAATTTTTTGATGGTCTTTGTTTGAAATACTCCATGTAGTCCACCTATTGGTTACAAGCTTAACCGTCTACCACACGGGGCCCCTTGATCTTCAAGGTCTTCGCCCTCAAATTTTTTGTCACAAATTTTCCCCGGGGCCGCGCCAGCGTGCCCGGATTCATTCCGCCCCCGGCCAGGGCCAGGGTGGGCGTAACGAACCCGGGCCGGGCTGCGTCCCGTCGATGGGAAAATTTATGAAAAAAATTTAGGTACCCCCCTTGAAGCTCTTCCCCATGTGGTGAGCCGGGCTTGTAACCAACAGGAGGATACATGGTTATACAAAACAACATCAAAAAAGGAGAAGAACACATGAACACCCCCAAAAACAACTCATCAACCAACCAACAGAAAGAGGCTCCCATGGCGAAGCTCACGTTCAAGGTCGAAAAAATGTACCGCCTGCCTGATGCCGGTAACCTGAAAGCTTTCGCCGATATTTCGGTGAACGACGCGCTGGTGATCCGCGGGACACGTATCCTCGAGGGGAAGAAGGGCCTGTTTGTCAGTATGCCGCAGGAACAGGGCAAGGATAACCGCTGGTACGATCAGGTTGTTCTCAAGAGCGCGGAGGCTTTTAACGATTTCTCCGATGCTGTGATCGGACATTACAAGGCTGCTTGATTTTAATCCATACCCCGGGGCGGTAACACGCTCCGGGGTTTCTTTAACTTAAGGAGAAATCCCATGAAAGCATTCTTGATCGATCCGTTTAAACAAGAAGTGTCCGTTGTTGAGTTCACCGGCAACTACAAGAACATTTACACCCATATTCAATGCAGGGTGTTTACGGCCTGCGCCTTTGATCAGAACGGCGATACCGTGTGGGTTGACGATGAGGGGTTGCTGAAAGATTTGACGCAACAGGCGTTCTTCCTGATCGCGGGGTACCCGCAGCCGCTGGCCGGCCGTGGGCTTGTTCTTGGAGCTGGAGCTGAAGGGGAGTCGATCGCGCCGGTCACCAGCCTTGAAGATATCAAAAGCCGGGTGAAGTTCCTGAGTTTATACGAAGCGCAGATGTGGGCGGGCACATACGGCCACGCGGGAGTCCGGTAAAACATTCTCAGGTGCCCTGCCGTACGGATTCGCGGGGGCGGATCCGATGGGGGACGGCAGGGCGCCTGAAATTTTTTAGTCCAGGCATCGAAATTAGTTTTCCAGGAGATAAACATAGGTCTGTTGCTACGAACCAGAAAGATGAAAATGCGCTCCAGGGCGCATTTATTCATATTGTCCCTGCTATTTCTCCTCTCCCGGTTGCTGCCATTGTGTCAGATCACGGCGTTGTCATTGGTACGTCATGATTTGACATGGTCCTCCTGTTGGCGGGTTGTCTTCCCTTACTTACCGGCACTGTAGCATAAAAAAATCTTGGTCTGTCAAGGCAGTCCTTTTCGAAATCCTTTCCAGGGGTGCCGGAAAGAATTTCGAAAAGGCGCCCAGGTTAACCGGGCGTCCTTGACAGCGATTTTTTTCTGCTTTCGTGCCGCCGTAAGTACAGACAACCCTTAAATCCAACAGGAGGCCCCCATGAATAACGCAAATCAAAGTTTCAATGACAACGCCGTGATCTCGGTCTATTCCTCAGATCAGGCCGCTGACGACGAGGTTCTTTTCACCCTCAGTAAAAGTGCATTCTTCAGGAATAAATACTTCAATTACGCCACCACAAACCTCCTGCTTGAACTGGACATCATGACTTATGACAGCAGACGGAAACAGGATGTCATTAACGTTTCCCAGATGATCGATCTTCTTGAGCAAGCAAGACGGATCGTTGTTCAGAGCATCGAAACCAAGATGCAGGAAGATGATTTCTACTGCGGTGATATTCGTAAGCATAACGGGCAACGGATCAAGATCTTCATCGAAACGAACGAAACGGGCAAGCTGACCCTTTTACTCCCGTCCGACCATTAATCAATCAATCGATCAATCACAAGGAGATGATGTCATGGGTGAATATGTCAAATTCAATAATCAAGTGATCAAATTGGGGACCTGTGAGGATCTGTACTACGCACGGTTTCAGCAAATCAAGGATAACCTTTATCTCATGGAGAAGGTTGAAGGCAATGATGTGCCTGCGGGGTATCTTGAACCCAAGCACGGGTATCGGTACCGTTTCCCCTTTCCCGATGAAGATGGCCGGAAGCTCGGTGATTACGAGAATTCTGACCGCGGCTTGCTGGTTGGCGTGCCGTATAACGTCTTTCAAGAAACAGAACATACCAAGATCTGCCGGGCTACTAATTGCCAGGGAGGCTATAACGTTAACCATTACCTGACATGCCCGGCTGACCCTGATTTCATTGAAACGTGTAGCCCAAGACCCAGGAGCGCCCCGATTGAGATCGTTCAGCAAAAGCAGGTGGATGGGCAATTATGGACCGTATGCCGCTGCGGCTGGTGTCAGTCCAAGTTCAGGATCCCCCGGGAAACGGCAGAGATCCTATGTGCCGCTATCGTTGATGAGAGTAAAGACGAATACTGGCAGGAAGTTGCCAAACGGATCATGGCCGGGTATGAGAACAACCCTGTGAAAGAAGCCGAAGTTACGGGGTAGCTGCTTGATCACTCCCTTTAGATTAATACGGCTAAAGCAGCCGTGTCGGCCTTGCCGCTGGGGTCTTCGTGCTCTTTGGGGGAGTGTGGAGGCCCTGGCGGATGTTTGTTCCCGGCACGGCTTTTTTACAGGAGTAGGCTTGAAGGGAGGCTTTCTTATTCTGTCCTCTTTGGTTATTTCCATGCCAGCGGGCCGGTTCTACCAAAGGTCTTTCGGATATTCTTAGGCAGGCCGGGCAGATCGTATGTCTGAAAGAGTCTGCGGAAGAGTTGATCTGAAAGTTTAGAATGAGTAAGGAGTAAAGATTTTTTGTTTAGATAGCAAGATAAAGAGTGGTATCGTTACTTGACAAATCTTACAAGAAATGATATAAAAGTAACGATACGGGTGGTGAGGTTGTATTGTTTTGGTAATGAATGGAAGAATGCAAGAATGACCCCGTCAATGTTTCAGAAAAGATCTCAAGGACAGAAGAAACAATTCAATGAATTAGCGTCGGACGGCGGCTTGGTTCGTGTTGCTAAACGCACATTGAAAGATAAGGGAATTGTGCCGCCGGACGGTCCGATGCTGGTTGGGATTATCATCGAAGGCATGGAAAGAATTCAAAGTTTGCCTCAGGAAAAGGTCATGGCGATCCGTAATCTTGGTTTTCTGGCGATGAATAAAAAATGCCAGGATGATTCCAAGAAAGGATCGGGGGCAGGAGCAAAGCGAGCTGGCTGGGTTAAACATTTTTATCAAGATATGAAGGTAGATCCAAACCTAAATCTATAAGCGGGATTGGTGATTTTATGATCAAAGTTTCAGCACGGGCCATTTATGAAGACTTGAATCTCAAGGCCAGGGGATCGAGGAAGATGTTGCCTCCGGAGACCAAGGTTTCGCGGCAGAACAGGATCGTAGGGCTTATTAATGCCAACCCTGTGGCCCGTAAAGTCAGCGGCGGGGCATTCTATGGCGGCAGTTTCTATGGCCAGCAGAATTCCATTGCCAAAGTGTCTTATTTGCAAAACAAGCATGAGAAGCAGTGGAAAGCCCATGGCAAGTACCTGGCTCGTGAAGGTGCCCAGAAGATCGGTGAGAAGGGGATCGGCTTTAATGATGTTGA
>CAIOTT010000016.1 GCA_903861305.1 Candidatus Omnitrophota bacterium
AAATTAGAACGGTACAACACAATGCCATAGATACAAAAAATGAAAAAAAAATAGTGTCAGGTCTGCGCATCCCCATTATTACGAATAACTTAGCTAATACGACAACCACTCTAAAACAACGGTAATTACGACTTAACTTATTCATTCGCAATAACTTCGCGAGAACTGACACTATTTATTTGTTTGTTTTAATCTTATAGACTTCCTTAAAACCAATGCAATACTTGCAAATACTATAAATGCACCAAAACAAATACTACAAAAAATTATATTCCCCTTATAGGTCATCCCAGAAATACCATAAATTAGAACGGTACAACACAATGCCATAGATACAAAAAATGAAAAGTTTTCTCCCCACTTTGATTGTCTCAAAAGACCCACACCAGAAGTTAACAACCCAATAGGAGTTAAGACAAACAAAAAGCGCATTGATAAGTCGATAAAAACATCACTTGGTCCTTTAATATTGGGACTACTGACAACAGCGATAAATGCTAAAATCAAAGTTGGAATACTTAAAATAATAAACAACATTCCGATTGTCCGAGTTCTATCAATCAACATTTTATCCTCCTCAATTTCAAATCATTTATAAAAAAAAATAGTGTCAGGTCTGCGCATCCCCATTATTACGAATAACTTAGCTAATAATTACCGATCTAACAACCACGACAACCACTCTAAAACAACGGTAATTACGACTTAACTTATTCATTCGCAATAACTTCGCGAGAACTGACACTATTTATTTCCCTAAAGAGGTTGCGGATCGCATCATTCCAGGGCATTGGGAAGGCGATCTTATGATTGGCGGCGGCCAGAAAACAGCAATCGGAACCTTGGTAGAACGAACAACTAGAATGACGTTCTTGGTTAAGTTGCCGAATAAGAATGCTCGAACCGTACGCCAAGCTTTCACTGATGAATTCAAACAATTGCCCGTTGGCCTGAAAAGAACTCGAACCTAAGCATACTGCGAATTACTTAACAGGCCAACCCCATTTCAAAAGAAATAGCACAATTCCAACAAACGCTATCAACGCGCCTACTACCTGTCCCACCGATAGCCGAAAAGATGCTTGGTCTGACAATTTTTCTCTTTTCAAGATACCGTGAACGCCACACACAAGCGAACTTATTACTACCCAGATAATAATCAAACAATAAGCAGCATTTTCACTAAAATAACCACGTCCAAACTCTGTTACTCTTACTATAAAGAATATCACCATTAATATTGCCATCATAATCCCCCAAATAAAGAGATTGATAGCATTATAATAAGTTATCTGCGGTATTTCTTTACCCTGTTTCCGGCTTATAAAACAATACAGCCCAAAAGCAATCCCTACGATTCCACTGCCTCCACCAAACAACAAGGTCTTAATATCCATGTCTGTCATAAAAAAATCCTTTATTATTTAGTATCCGTAAATAAATCAACTATTGTCCCGCTAATACTTTCGGCTGCGTTCTTCAAACCTATTGCGGTACCTCCAACAGCGGTTGCTACAAATCTACCTGTTTCCGGAGAATAATACCGCATAGCAGCGTTAAGATTAACTTCGGTCATATTTGCTAGAGATAGGCCCAGTTTGCCTGCCCCTAAGCCAACTGTATATGATAAAATGGCTCCACCCAAAGGATCCAGTTTTCCTGTGGCATATGACTCTGCTGCACCCCAAGCCAAACCGAAGCCACCACTAAGAGATAACCCGATGGCTCCAGCAGGAGCGGTAGCTGGGTTAAGCATAAAACCAAGAAAAATGGCTGAAGACAAGCCGTTGCCAATCTTTCCTGCGTTTATTATTTGCGGCCAATCTAACCGCTCCCCACAAAGTCCCAACGGGTCAACAAAATTCACCGGATCATTATGCACATAAAGGTACTTGTTCAACCCATCCGCCATCCCGATGGGGTCAGGTGTCAGCCAGCGGCCTGCGTCGGGATCGTAGTAACGCCCGCCGAAATAATACATCCCGGAGATGGGCTCAAACTCTTTGGTCGAGAACTTGTAGGCATTGCCGCCGGGAATACCGGAATGGTCAATGTCCCGGCCGAAGGCGTCGTAGCCGTAGGCGCCGATGTCGGCTCCGCTGGATCCGGTAAAGGATCCCACACTCCCCTGCCCGTCGTAGAAATAATAATACGGGCTTACCCCTTTTACCGCCTGCGGCTCGGCCACTTTAAGGTCTTCTTCATTCACCTGCTCCCCCGGCGAAAGGGCTAACGCGGGATAGGTTCTGGTAACCGTGTTGTTCTTGAGCGCGATAATGCCGCCGATACCGCCCGCTGCTTCGGGATTCCTCGTATAACCACGCTGGGTCGTGTTGGTGGCCGCGGCTTTCTCGAGGATGACGTTATTGCCATCATACAGGAACCGCGTCTGCGCCACACTGTCGGAGAGACTGCTCCGGCGGCCATCACCGCCATAGGTGAACTGCGCCGTGCTGGTATTCGTCTTGAGCGTGGTCAGGCGATTCTCAAGGTCGTAGAGATACGTCGTGGTATTTTTCGCGGTGATCCCGGGCAAGGTGGTGATCTTCTGCGTGCGGTTACCGTTGGCATCACTCAGATAACTTGTGCTATCAAGCAAATAACTCACGCCGTTCACCACAATGTTGCGCACACAGCTCGCCAGACGGTTATCGTTATCGTAAGCATAGGTCTTCTCGACCGAAAGGACGGTATTCGGGCTCTTGCTCGATGCGCCGAACCCCGCGGTTGTGAGCTGACTGCGCACCGTGGCGCTCACGTTCGACGCCCAGCCATCCGCCCAGAACCGGCCATTAAACCCGGATCAATGTACCACTGAACGCTCTATTAACGCCCTGCCAATAATCGCCAGAAAAGCTATTATAGGAAATAGCAATAAGCCAAAAGATAACTGAAGAAATGCCGGATTGTTAATCTTCTTCTTAAACAAAATACCATGTAAAGCTGTAATAAACATAGCAAACATAAGCCAATACAAAGTTACTTCCTGATAAATTTCTTGTGTAATCCACGAAAATCCAGAATTATTATTTATTACAACATAAGCTAACAATGCCATACCCATCAGAACACTCCACAAAAGAAGATTAATCGACATGTATAAATCTGATTCGTTGTTAATCTTTTTTCTGTCTAGAACTTTGTATAAATTATAAATTCCGCCTAATATTGAGATGATATACAGAGAAAGAGCCTTAAAACTTGAATGCACCATAGATTATCGCCCTCCTGTAAAATAATCTTTCGCATTCGTATATGTCGACCCAATATTCGCCATTGTGCTACCTGCACTACCACCAACAGCGTCAAGTGATATTGAAGCCTCTGCCGTTCTCGTTGGCAATTTACTTAAATTATACTCCATAGAAGCCCAATTAAATTCTACCGATGGAAGCCCGACGTAATTTGTAAAGAACTTCCCCCCATAAAGGCTCGAACCAATATCAATGCCAGCTTCAATTAATTTCCCTTCATCCTTTGTCAATAAATACTCTGCTCCAGCCAAAACTGCACCAATACCTGAAGTCGCTAGCATCGCAGGGCCACCAAGCAAAGGGTCAGCATACAATAAATACCAAGATCCATATTGTAAAGCCCCATTAGCAAATTGAGCACTATGTATCCCTGAAAGCAGATTCTCCCCACAATACCCCTCCGGATCCACCAAATTCACCGGATCATTATGCACATAAAGGTACTTGTTCAACCCATCCGCCATCCCAATGGGATCGGGAGTCAGCCAGCGGCCGGCATCAGGATCATAGTAGCGCCCGCCGAAATAATACATCCCGGAGATGGGCTCAAACTCTTTGGTCGAGAACTTGTAGGCATTGCCGCCGGGAACGCCGGAATGGTCAATATCCCGACCGAAGGCGTCGTAGCCGTAAGAGCCAATATCAGCGCCGCTAGACCCGGTAAAGGATCCCACACTCCCCTGCCCGTCGTAAAAATAATAATACGGGCTTACCCCTTTTACCGCCTGCGGCTCGGCCACTTTAAGGTCTTCTTCATTCACCTGCTCCCCCGGCAAAATAAAAAAATAGTGTCAGGTCTCCCCAAAACAATATTTTTCAACAACTTATGTGATAATTACCTTCCTTGGTCTGCCTGGCTTTCGTTTAATCGGCAAGAGCGACTTCATCTGCTCTCGAAACTTTTCAGACATATATCCCCCGCCGCCACACAAACTCCTCCTAACTTCTTTCAATGAATCTTCCTGCAACCGCAAAGCCATCCTCTTCCTATAAACCAAAGACCGTTCAGCATCCGATGATCCCAGCGCTAGAAAGGCCTCATTCTTATCGCGATCTATCAACTTTGAATCATCACCCCTAACATTCAATTTGTAACTTGAGAATAGATAGCTGGCAACATCCTGCACCATTCCAGCCCGTACGGGATTCTCCTCGATATACTGCATCGCCGTCAAAAGATACTCATGGTCACCTACGATCGTAGTGCCAAACCGCCCTTGCCACACATGGCCGCTACTTCGATATTTGTAGTTGTACCAACGGCTATACCCCACCGCAATACTCTGCATGATCTTGCTGATCGACTTCTCCCCGACGCGGATCAACAAATGCACATGATTCGTCATTAAACAAAAAGCGAATAAGTCAAACCCGTACTTCTTTTTGTAATGATATAAGCACCCTAGATAATGCTTCTGATCATCCGGCTCCAAAAACACAGCATGCCGATTATTGCCTCGGTTAATAACATGCAACACCAACCCCGGATAATGAACCCGATTCTCTCTCCCCATAAACAACCGTCATCGTTTCTACTTGCCAATATCGTCGGGGGATCGAATTGAACAAATAATAGATTACCGTTCTCTCCATCAGACAGGGGTAGCCTAATGCCGTTCCTATTTTATGTTACTCACAACTTTGACACAATAAAAAAATGCACACCGAGGTGAATTTGGATATACTCAGCAAGAATTACAACCGAACTTATTGACTCACATCGCTTTCGGGAGACCTGACACTATTTTTTGTGACACTATTTTTTGACACTATTTTTTCATTTTTTCCCATGCCCGCCCCACCAGGGGGCGGGTGTCAATCTAGGCATCCGCTAAACATGTTCTCGCATGGCGGCATCCCCTTGAGCAATATACATATGATCTGGGTTAGAGTTGAAAGCTCTGCAAACTTTTTTGATAATTCACACAACAAATCATAAAGCTGGATAATCAAAAAACCTAACGTTAAAATAATTTAATAAAACATGAATCATCTCTACAAAGACGACTCTTTTTTACAAAATTATATCGCACTGATATCAAACCCTTGACCTGAAAACAGCACTCCACCATGCCCGAGAACGCTGAGTTATCAACCGTACTGCCCCTTCCCCCCGGCACACTCGCCCTGTTCTCCCCCGCGCTGCTCATCGTTAGTGCGCTTTCGATCTACCCGTGGTTCGTCACAAACACGATCCTGTTTTATCTGCTGGGCATCGGGCTGTGCGTGATCTTGTTCAAATTCCCGGATTGACACGTATTAACCCCATGCGATTGTTGCGCCGCAATTTCTTCTCTGCTATCATACGCGCATGCTTGAATCACTTACCATAAAGAATTTCGGCATCATCGAACAGGTCGCGATCGAGCTATCCTCCCAGCTTAATATCATGACCGGCGAAACAGGCGCGGGGAAATCCATCCTCATTGACGCGCTGCGCTTTTGCCTTGGAGAACGGTTCCAGTCCAGCTACCTGCGCGACGATAACACACCCTGCACCGTAGAAGCCGTTTTCCGGCTTTCGCCCCGGCTTCTCAAGGCACTGACCTGCCTGGAGGACTTCCCTTCCGAGGACGGCGTGATCATCATCCAGCGCAGCGTGACTGCCGACGGCAAGAACCGCATCAAACTCAACGGCCTTACAACCACCGTCGCCCAGCTCAAAGAGATCGGCGACACGCTCATTGATTTCCACGGCCCGCACGACCATCAGCAACTGCTGGCTGAACATCACCACCTCGAGATCATCGACGCCTTGACTGACCTCAAGGACATCCAGGCGGAATACGCCCCTTTATACCAGGATTACCTCCAGGCCCAGGAAAAATTGCGGCACCTCACAGACCTTGCCCAGACCCGTGAACGCGACCTTGATCTTTTAACGCACCAGGTCAAAGAACTCGAACAGGTGCCGCTGGACGAAGAAGCCTATGAAGCGTTACAGCGCGATCATCTCAAGATCAGCAACGCGACAAAACTTTACGAGAACATTTCCATGGCCCTGGAATGCCTTGAGAACGATGAGGCCGGCGTGAATGCCACCTTCAGCCGCGCTTTCAAGCCGCTTCACGCATTGGCCCGTATCGATGATAAAGCCTCGGAATTCGTCGACACCCTCGCCGCGCTCCAGGACCAATCCGCTTCGCTGGTATCCAAGCTCAAAGACTATTCGGATTCTTTGTCCTTCGATCCGGGCTTTGCCGCGGCGATCAATGAAAAATTCGACGCTTATCATCAGATCCAGCGCAAGTACGGGCCTACACTCAACGACGCCAGGACCTTTTACACCCAGGCCGCTGAAAAACTCAGCCTGTTGAGCGACTTTGAGCACAACACCGAGGTCATCCGTGAAGAATTGAAAGATAAGGAAGACACACTCACCGGGCTGGCCAAAGCCATTTCGCAGCGCCGCAAGAAAAGCGCCTCCCTGCTCAAACAAACCATTGAGAAGGAACTTCAGGAACTTGGCTTCAAATCGGTCATCTTTGAAGCCCGCGTTACCAAAAGCACGCTTGGCTCCTCGGGCACTGACGCCGTCACCTTTTTCATCAGCACCAACGCGGGCGAAGCCCTTAAACCGCTGGCAGAGATCATTTCTTCCGGTGAAGCGGCGCGCGTCATGCTTGCCGTCAAACGCGCCCTGATGAAGGTGGATCCGGTCCCTGTCCTCATCTTTGATGAAGTCGACGCGCAGATCGGCGGCCGGTTAGGGACTGTGATCGGCACAAAACTTAACGAGATCGCGGCCCACCGCCAGGTCATTCTTATCACGCACCTGCCCCAGATCGCCGCTTTCGCCCAGACGCATTTCAAAATAACCAAGGGCGTTGAAAAAGGGCGCACACGGACCATGGTTGCCCCTATAACCGGCCATGACCGGGTCAATGAACTGGCGCATATGATGGCCGGTGATACCATGACCGACACAGCGTTGAAACATGCCGGAGAAATGCTCAAGAACGTAGGGACCTCTTGCGCACCCCCCGGCGCCCGACAGAAAAAAGGAAGGTCCTGACACATGGATCTCTGCGAAAGAACATCCAATCCCATCCGCCATCCCTGGGAAACAACGCGCGCACGCATGATCCTGCGCCTGTTGGCCCGGGAATTACACAACAATACCCCGTTGCGCATCCTGGATGTGGGCTGCGGTGACGGCTACTTCCTCAAACTTGTCAAACAGGAATTCCCGCACGCGTCCATTGAGGGCGTGGACGTGAACCTGGACACGATCGTCCGGGATGATCTTGACCAGCACGGGATAAAATGCGTCCGGGAGATAAGATCGCTCAAAGGCCCCTATGACGTCATATTGCTGCTGGACGTTATCGAACATTTACAGGAAGAAACGCCGTTCCTTGAACAACTTGTCAATGATCTCGCGGGCAAAGGATGCCTCTTTATCATTACCGTCCCCGCGCATCCTGCGCTTTTCTCTTCCCAGGATCATTTTCTGCGCCATTACAGGCGTTACACGCGAAAGCCGTTCCTTGCGCTGATCAGCGGCGCGGGCTTGAACATAGAACTCGACGGATCCATGTTCTTTTCATTGCTTTTACCCCGCATGGTAAATTGCCTGATAGAAAAGGTAACGCGCCAGCAGCCGCGTCAGCATGCCGGACTCGGGCAATGGCGCCATGGAACTTTCCTTACGGATCTGGTTGAAGCGCTTCTCGATATTGACAACATATTCCTCTGGAACCTCCGCCAGATCAGCATTATTTTGCCTGGATTGAGCCTCTGGACCTGCGCCAGGAAAAAAGAATGAACACAACGATCCTTGTCGTCCCCTGTTTCAATGAAGCCGCCCGTCTCAACGCCAGCGCCTTCACAACATTCCTTCAACAGCATCCCCATGTCCATTGCCTGTTCGTCAATGACGGCAGCACGGACGCCACGGCCGGGGCCCTGGATAAGATGGCCGCACGATCTGAAAATATCTCCGTACTTCATCTGGAAAAGAACTCCGGCAAGGCCGAAGCTGTCCGCCAGGGGTTCCTGAAAGCTTTTACCATGAATGCCGCCGCGGTCGGGTTCATCGATGCCGATCTTGCGGCCCCCCTGGAATGCGTCCCTGAACTTGAGCATTACCTCGCCCACTCCAACGCCGAGATCGTCATAGGCGCGCGCGTTTCCCTTTTAGGCCGCCGTATCCAGCGTGACGAAGTGAGGCACATTTGCGGCCGCGTTTTCGCGACACTCGCCTCCAGGATCCTGCATCTGCCGATCTATGACACGCAATGCGGCGCCAAATTGTTCAGGGTCACGGAAAGGCTGAAAAAAGTATTCGCGGCGCCTTTCACGGTCAAATGGATCTTTGATGTGGAGATCCTTGCCCGATTCATGGTCACGGAAAAGGATGGCTATTCCCTGGTACGGGATATCTGCGTCGAACACCCCCTGCACACCTGGACTGACATCAAAGGATCAAAGCTGCGTGCCCGTGACTTTCTTACCAGCGCGCTTGACCTGTACAAGATCCACGCGTTAATCCAAAAAAATACCTTGCCCCCTCAATGACCGCGTGATAATTTACCCTCTACTTTCCAGGCAGCAACAGGGCGCATCCAATACCCCTTTTCACAAATAACACAGCTGCCATGACAACCTTGAGCCACACAACATAAGGAGTAGTTCTATGAAAAAGATCGGCATTCTTACATCCGGCGGCGACTGCGGCGGCCTTAACGGCGTTGTCAGAGGTGCGGCCCAGACCGCCAACAGCCTCGGGATCACCCCTTACGTCATCCCCAACGGTTACGCGGGGCTTTACAACCTTGTTGATTTTGACAAGCTCACCGCACTGACGCCTGAACGGGCAGACCTGATCAATGCCAACCTGGCCGGCTCCGAGGCAGGGCATTCGCGGGTGAAAGTGAAAAAGATCGAAGATCCCAAGAAATACGAACGTATCAAGGAAGGCATGAAGAAGTTCGGCATCGACGGGCTTGTGATCTCCGGCGGCGATGACTCTGGCTCCGTCATGGTCGACCTTTATGAGCAAGGGATCAAATGTGTCCACGCCCCCAAGACCATGGACCTTGACCTCCAAACTTATTCCGTCGGTGCGGACTCAACGATCAACAAGATCGCCCTGTATGTGGATGAATTGAAAACCACAGCCAACACCCACAACCGTGTCATGATCCTTGAAGTATTCGGCCGTTACGCCGGGCATACCGCTTTTCGCGGCGGTGTTGCCGCAGACGCGGACGCCATCCTTATCCCCGAGATCCCGACCGATTTCGACGTGCTTTACGCTCACATCAAGGAACGCTATTTTGCCCGCATATTAAAAAGCGACGTCTTCTCCGGAAGCTATATGATCGTGGTCGCTGAAGGGTTGCGCAATATTGACGGTTCCGAGATCGTGGATGAATCCGCCGGGATCGACGCCTTTGGCCATAAAAAGCTGGCCGGCGCCGGAAAATACGCGGTCCAGGAGATCACCAAACGTTTCAAAGCCGATCCCCAGATCAAGGAACTGATGAAGAAAACAAAGATGTTTGTCGA
>CAIOTT010000017.1 GCA_903861305.1 Candidatus Omnitrophota bacterium
AGACTAAAGGGCTCGATCTTAGTGACGGAACTGTCCTTGGGCCCCAAAAACCGGAATACACGAATCTTGACGCGCTTCTTAAGATTCAATCTGTCAGCAATTTTGGAAATTCGATAACGTTAAGTGATGGATCTCGATGGAGACTTAACAAAGAAAGCTCCTTGCAGCACAAATATACGTCTGATGAAATTGTGATTGTTAGAGCGTCTAAGTTTGCAGGGCCAGTTATTTATAGCATTGAGCTTCAGAATAAGCAGAAGGATAGTGCTCATTGGTACTTTGAAGGTTCCAAAGCGGAGTAATTTTAAATGAAAATCGAAAAAGTTACTATTGATAAGATTAATCCATCCGCCTATAACCCGCGACTTGATCTTCAGCCCGGCGACAAGGAGTACGAGAAGCTGAAGAAAAGCATCGATACTTTTGGCTATGTCGAGCCGCTGGTCTGGAACAGCCGGACCGGGAATCTTGTCGGCGGGCATCAGCGGTTGAAGATTTTGATCGAACAGGGCCAGACCGAGGTCGAGGTCAGCGTCGTTGATCTGGATGATAATAAGGAAAAGGCCCTCAATCTCGCACTCAATAAAATTCAGGGCGATTGGGATCGTGATAAACTCGGCCATTTGCTGGATGAGTTGACCAAATTGGAAGGCTTTGACACCGGATTAACTGGCTTTGATCCCGGTGAAATTAGCCAAGCCCTTGATTGGCTCGTCGATGATGAAGAGGACAAGCCTGAGTTTGACGAAAATGCGACCGCCATTACGATTTCCGGTGATCTTATTGAGTTGGGGCCGCACCGCATTCTCTGCGGAGACTCTACTAAAAAAGAGGATCTCGACCGGTTGTTGGCAGGAAACAAGGCAGGACTTCTGTTTACTGATCCGCCGTATAATGTAAATTATGGAGAGGCCAGAGATTCTGGTGACCGTTGGCGGAAAATTGCCAATGACAATATGCCACAGGACAAATACGAGGAGTGGTTAAAACAGGTTTTAGTTAATGCCATTAGTGTTCTGGATGATGGGGCCGCAGTTTATATTTGGAACGGTAGTCGTCAATTCGGTCCGATGTATGAGATGCTTCTCGATCAGGGAATGCGGATCTCGGCTGTCATTACCTGGGCCAAAGAGGCCTTCGCTCTTGGCTGGACTGATTATAAACAGCAAACGGAGTTTTGTTTGTACGCGTGGAAAGAAAAAGGCGGCACTCATAAATGGTATGGCCCCCAGAATGAAACAACCCTCTGGCGGGTAAATCGGGATTCCAAGCTTAACTATATACATCCGACTCAAAAGCCCATCGCGGTGGCCACTCGCGGAATAAGGAACAGTTCCAAGCGCGGCGATATTGTTTTGGACTTGTTTCTGGGATCGGGCACTACACTGATCGCGGCGGGGACGCTGCAGCGGCGTTGCTATGGTATTGAAATGGACCCGCGTTATTGTGACGCCATTGTCAGAAGATATGTACAGCGTTTCGGTCGGGATAAAGTGAGCGAGGAAATCATTAAGAAATACCATCTCTAAAGGTTGTATTCAGTTTTGTGGATAAGAGGGGACGAAGATATGGCAGAAGAAACACTCAAAGGGAATCTGGAAGATACGCCGGTTCTTCATATTCTCAAACAGATAGCCAACGGCACGCTGGACCCTAAAACCTTGTCGCCAGAAGTGAGGCAGGATTGTGTGCGGTGCATGCATGGCCTTGGAAAAGAT
>CAIOTT010000018.1 GCA_903861305.1 Candidatus Omnitrophota bacterium
ACGAAAGATTTTCAAGCTTTCTTGGAAATAAATCGTGTGGCTAACTTCAGGCCTGATCAAAAGGAACGATTGCTGAACGTGTTGAATGAACTCATCACTTCGAAAGTTAAATCTATAAAAATCAGAAAGGATCTATTTGTCAGCTTTCAAACGCAGGTCCAGGATTTATGGGTTGATAATAAACCCAATGTATCTCGTAGTGAGGTGAAGGGCTCAGATGGCCAGGATAAAGCAGAAGCAAAGGATATCCAGGGTGGTATTGACCTCGGCCAGGGGGATTATCTCAAGGTCGTTTGGACTGATGCCGCCGGAATGCCCACGTTCGACCCAGCTGAGATCCTGCAGTTGCAAAAGGACCTGCGCGGCATTGTGCCGGTGCCGATGAGCGGACCGCAACCCGTTGACCTTAAACCGCTCCTGGGATCAGATCCCAAAAGCGGCAATGATGATCTTCAAACCGGCCAACTTCAGCCGATGAAGGTGGGCGCTGAAGGCCCTGTACAATCCTGATCTTTCGCGGCATGTGAAATAAAATTGGCATTATGGATGCCTTTGGTGTATACTGTTAGTACATAATTGAAGTAGATCATTTATTGAAGCTCATGTTCAGGAAACAATCAGGAAAGGAAGGTATATATGGCTGAATGGAAAGAAGACAAGCCGATCAAGGTCAACCAGGCTCAGCGTGAGATCTTCGGTTGGGATAATATCGATATTCTCATCTAAAGATATTTTGCTCTGGTTCCTAAAACCCTGTAAGCAGTAATTTACAGGGTTTTTTCTTTTTCTTGCTCACGCGGGATCGAAAAGACGCAGCCGCAGTATTTCTGCCGATAAAAGTTTTCTCTTTTTGATGCAACAAGCATGTGTTCTATCCCTTTATCCTTGCGCCACTCCCTGTCAAGGAACAAAAGCCCTGGATATGGGGCAACAGCGTTGATCCCGGCCTGCCTCACCTGGCGCGGATCTTTCCAGCGTGATATCCCGTTGGTCGTTCCCAATGCTTTGAATCCGTGCTCATGGGCATGCAACGCCGCCCGTTCCAGGCGCATGTCAAAGCAAGCCTGGCATCGCTTGCCGCGTTCTTTTTCATTCTCAAGACCTTTTACCCGCTTTAGCCATTTATCAGGATCGTGGTCTGCGTCAACAAAGGGTAGTCCTTTGGTCAGAGCGAAGCGCTTTATTTCAGCCTTCCGGCGTTCATATTCTTCAAAGGGATGGATGTTCGGATTATAGAAATACACGGTCAACCCACGGCCTTCGTCAATCAAGGTCTCAATGATCCCGGCAGAACAGGGCGCGCAGCAAACGTGAAGAAGAAGGTCTTTGGATGGCATTTAATAATTCAAGTTGCAATTGACGTGCATACGGCTATGTTATACTAAAAAAGTATTCTAATTTATGAACCATTTAAAAGCTATTATTTTTGATATGGATGGCGTGATCACGATGACCATGCCGCTGCATTACCGCGCCTGGGTCCGGGTCTTCGCGAGTATCGAGATCAAGGTATCCCGATTTGAGGTTTACCGCCGTGAAGGCCAAAAAGGCCTGGACAGCGTGATCGAGATCTCGGCCCAATACGGTAAACCGGTGACTGTAGCCGTAGCTAAAGAGCTTTTATTGAAGAAAGAACGATTGTTCAAACGTGCCGTACGCACGCGTTTTGTGCCAGGGGCCAGGAACTTTATAAAAAGATGCCATCAAAGCGGGCTAAAAACAGGCCTTGTCACCGGAACGGCCCGTCATGAGGTCGAAAAGATCCTTCCCGCAGCTCTGATCAAGTCGTTTGATGCCATCGTTTGCGGCAGTGATGTCCGGAATGGGAAGCCACATCCAGAACCCTACCTCAAGGCGCTCAAAGCCCTCAAAGTCACCGGGGGAGAGGCTGTAGTGATCGAAAACGCCCCTTTTGGCATCACATCCGCGGTCAAAGCGGGAGTGACCTGTGTGGCTATTGAAACTTCCCTCCCGGCTATTTATCTTAAGGAAGCCGACCACGTGATACGGAATTACGGTGAATTGATCGCTCTGTTTAAACAGCTCTATTATCCCGCATCCATCAAGCGCTTATGAAAAAACCTAACATCCTTCTTATTTACAAGCGCAGTGCGTTATCCATGGCTGGAAAGATCTCGGGGCGCCTTCATAATTCCAGGAAATTTCTTGATAATCATTTGGCGCATTACGAGGCGTTGCGTTCCATTGAAAAGATTTTGAAAAAATATGATGTTCCTTACAAGAAATATGCACGGGGCGCATTCGAGGATTACAGCCCGTATGATGTCATTGTCACGGTTGGCGGGGACGGAACGGTCCTGCACGCCGCGCGCTGGGTCAACCGCCGTCAGATCATCCTTGGGGTCAATTCCGACCCCTCCTGGAGTGTCGGTGAGTTTTGCTGTACCGATGCAGCCCGCTTCGAACTTAAGTTAAAGAATCTTTTGTGCCATAAACTAAAAACATGCCGTTTGTACAAGCTTCAAATACGCCTCAAGGATGGGCACAGGACGCGCCGTGCCGAGTGCCTTAATGATATCTTGATCTGTCACGCCAATCCCGGGGCCATGAGCCGTTATGCCTTGACCATCGGTGGCATCAAAGAGGATCAGCGAGATTCCGGGATATGGTTCTCGACGGCAGCGGGATCTACGGGAGCCATGCTGTCTGCCGGGGGAAAGGCGATGCCAATAAGTTCTACCGATTTCCAGTACCATCCGCGCGAGCTCTACCAGGTCAAGGGCGTGCCGTATCGATTGCCCGGAGGCTTCGTCAAGCGACCTCGGAAGGCTGTTCTGGTGTCCTTTATGCCGCACGGGCGCGTCTTTGTCGACGGAGCACATATCAAATTTCCTTTCACCTACGGCAGCCGGGCCGAAATAAGCCTGTCGTCCAATTTTGTCCAACTGGTCCATGACTGATCCGTTTTCGAAAAAATTGTTAAATTGGTTTGATGCCAACGCGCGGTCATTGCCATGGCGCGATACCCATGATCCCTATAAAATATGGGTGTCTGAGGCCATGCTGCAGCAAACTACGGTCAAGACCGTCCTTGGCTATTACGACAAATGGCTGGGAACATTCCCTGATCTTGAGAGCCTCGCGTCAGCGCCCGTCGGTAAAGTTCTCAAAGCCTGGCAGGGGCTTGGTTACTATAACCGTGCCAGGAATTTTCACAGATCCGCGCAGATCGTTGTTAACGACCATCATGGGATTTTACCGTCTGACCCTGAAGCTTTGCGTAAGTTGCCGGGGTTCGGTCCTTACATGACGGCTTCAGTGGCCAGCATCGCGTTTGATGTTCGGATCCCGCTCGTAGATGCCAATGTACGCCGGGTCGTGATGCGGCTTACCAATATCCATGGGCCAGCTGTAGCGTCCCTGGACGATGAAATATTAGTGTTCCTGAACAAAGTTCTGCCAGCCAGGCGTTGTGGTGATTTTAACCAGGCGTTGATGGAGCTTGGAGCTACGGTTTGTACCACCAAAAATCCGGCATGCGAAGTTTGTCCGGTCAACCGTGGTTGTTTGGCTTTTAAGGCAGGCACTCAGGAGCAGATCCCGACCCCAAAGAAAGTCGTGATCAATCAAATTACGGCTGTTATTGGCTTGATCAGCAAGGATCGCAAATTCTTGATCCAACAAAGGCCTGCTGGCGGCCTGCTGGCGGGTTTATGGGAATTTCCCGGAGGCAAGGTCGAAAAGACCGACAATAGCCTTAAAGAGGCCCTTGCGCGTGAGCTTCTTGAGGAGCTTGGGCATCCTTGCCTTGTAGGGGAGGAATTTTGCCGGGTCAGGCATTATTATACGACCAACAAAGTTCATCTGATCGCATTCCACGCGGCATTGGGCACAGGGCGTTTTAAGCTGAAGAAGCATCAGCGGTGGGTCAGCTTAAATGAACTTCACGAATACGCTATGCCATCCGGCAACGCCAAGATACTTGCCAAGCTTGCAAACCCCTCTTGATAACTTCCTATAATATACGTTATGTTAACTTCGCACACAGGAAAACAGGTTTTGAACGACTTGAACGCTCATTACCGCGTTCGTAGTCAATAACGCATTATTTTCGAGGAAATTATTCTTCCCACGCAATGTTATCAGGGCTCACTGCTCCGGTTGATTCAGGTTCTGATCCATCCTGAGGACCGCGACCGCCGCCGCCTTCTCTTTTTGGCATGAAGTGAACACTGTTCGCCGCTATACGTACGCGGCTTTGTGTCTTACCGTCTTTTTCCCAACGGTCCTGCTTGAGGCGGCCTTCAACAATGATGCCGCTGCCTTTCTTGAGATATTTGGCGCAATTTTCACCCATGGGCCCCCAGACATCGATGTCAAAGTAGGAAACCTCCGTGACCTTTTCATTGTTCTTGGTAAAAACGCGGTTGTTAGCGATCGAGATACTGCAGACAGATTTGCCGGAAGCAAGTATCTTTAATTCCGGATCCCTTGTAAGATTCCCCATGATGTTGACGCTGTTCAGGCTCATTGAACGTCCTTTCATTAATGATGCGATTGTTTAATTTATAGAGCATTAGAAACTACCACACACAATTGTGGTGGTCAAGCATATTCTTTGATGTTTAAACCCGGATTTTTCATTAGAAAAATCCGCCCCGCAGGGGTCGCGTGGAAAATCCGACGAGGATTTGCCAGCTTTGCGAGGTAATCCTGGACTTTTGCCTGTCCTGGGCTGACGCACCCGACAGACCAGGGCACGCACTTTTTAGTGCACAGTATTCTCGACGCTGTTTTGAGAAG
>CAIOTT010000019.1 GCA_903861305.1 Candidatus Omnitrophota bacterium
AACTCCAGCGACATTTCGTATTTCAACAGAGGCCGGCTCCAATCCACCACGCCGTCCCTGACCGCATGTCGATACAATACCTGCCTGTCCGCAGGGGCCGCCAGATCCTCAACCAGATACGCCAACCCTTCCGGTGGCATTCTTGAATAAACTCCTAAAAGAAAATCATCCGCTCTATAGACCGCCAGCACATAACCTTTCAAGGCCTGACGGCGCTGTTCGATCGTGCGCTTGGGCTGATCCTTGGCATACACGGGCATAAAAACAAGAACCCCGGTATGCTTCTGGCCCTGTTGTACAAGCTCCAGGGGCGGTGTGGCCACCGGACGGCCTATATCCCGACTTTTCTCCATGGCGGCGCGTCGAACAGGCTCTGAGGCAAGGTCATATCCCGGGGTCGCCTCATTGCCTTTTAACGGCTCCACATAATAAACAGGGAAATAATCTTCCCGGTCCGCTACGGAGATCTTTTTTCCGGCAGCATCCCTCTCATATATCTTGAAGCCACCTAGACCATCCTGCCGGGCACTGCTTTCGTAAAAAACGCGTTCCGCTTTCGGCACCCGAGGAATCCATTCAAAGGCGCGGATCGGAACATCCTTCAGAAGCGGCACCACATACTGACTGAATTCACCGCGATCCACTGACTCTCGTGAATCCATGAACCGGCGCAGTCCCTCCAGCCGGTCAATTTGTCGTTCCAGTTCCTGCGCGACACTCGAAACCCTGGTGATCGCGCGTTGCAGAAAAGTAGCCTTAAACGCGCTTTCAGCATTACTACGCAACTCCAGAAAAAGAGACGCCGTTAACGTCAGTCCGCTGCCCGCAATGATCACGACCATCCCCCACTGAACCAGCAGATCAGGCTTACTGCCTTCCCGGCTCTGTTCCATGGCCGTCGTAAATCGCCGCCAATAAGCAAACGCGAAAAGAACGCCAAAACAAATGATCCCCACCGGGAAGATCCCTTTAAGCCGGCCAAGCGCCACCGCCAGATTAAAATCGCGCGCATTCTGGTCTACGCCAAGGACAGCGATCATTTCGCCCGTGCGACTATCATTAAAAGGCACATAGGCTGACACCCAGCTGCCCCACCGGTCGGTCGTTGGATCGTCAACAATGCCTTTCCCGGTAGCAAAGACATTTATTAATCTTGGCGCCGCTTCATCATAAACCTGTCCCGGCGGCGACTCGTCCTTACTGCCCTGAACTTCAGAGTCCGCCAGAAAAACGATCTTCCCCTCAACCTGCCGCATCAGATAAATGAACCGGACCGCAGGCATGACATCACGCAAATGCTGCAACCGGGTCTTCACGATCTTATACTCGGGACTATCAACATCGGCCGCGGTGGCAGACAGGTCCCGGACAAGTTCGGGCGTCACGGCCGTGATGGACTGTTGGGCCTGGCTTAAAAGTTGCGCTCGCTGGAATGTAGCCTCCCGTCGCCCCTGTTGATCCGCCCAAAACCAGCCCAAGGCCAGCATCGCCACAAGGATCAGGATCGGCCCAACAACCAAAGACTTCACAGGACGCGCAGGCTGCGATGAACTTCTTTCAGCAAGAAATTCTTCATTGAAACACCAGATCATGACGCCAATGCCGCATGCCGCGAAAGCCCGTAATAATTGAACAGGAAAACCGGCCCATTGCAGGAAGGTGTCGTGGTTGACAACTCCGGCCAGAAGCACAGTAGCCTTGGGAGGAATAAATCCCGCCACAATGGCATACAACGCCATCGCGCCCGCCGCCAGCAACATGGTGCGGCCACCCTCCCTGTTTTCCAGCGACATCCGCCAAAGACCCAGCGCCGCCAGTAAACCGCCGCTTAAACCCAAAGAATAACGGATCGTCGCATTCACGCCCGCCATCCCATCCGAGGCTTCCAGAAGAATAACCAAAACCAGCGGAACATAGATCCACCGACCGATCCTGACATAATTCAACCGTTCGCAAATTAAACGGCCAAACTCAAAAAGACAAATGAACGACACGCCCATGATGACAATGCGAACCCATTTGAACAGGTCATTATCGCCAAGGCTCAAAGCCAGCATGTCGAGCCATTCATTGATCCCGTGGATCAGCCCGAACGCTCCCAGCCAATTCCAGGGAAGCTGATCCTTATGTTGTTTTTGAAGGGAAACACAAGATGAAAAAAGCAAAATAAAGGCGAGGCCATAGACGAAGAAAATATAGTCCATCTGCCCTAGAAAGAATTCACGCATGAACGACTTCTCCGATTATTGAGGATACTTTTCCAAGGCCGCGGACCTCTCAACGAATTCCTCGATAAAATCCTTATTTGACACATCCAATCCGAGCATTGCAGCCCGCTGACGGTTAACCATAATGGCACCCCGTGTTGGAGCAATAACAGCAATCTCAGCCGGAGACTTCTTCTGATGCAGGATCATGTCCGCCATCCGTCCAGCCTCGTAAGCCTGCTTGTAACCGGAATCATCAACCGTAAGAAGCAGTCCTTCCTTGACGAACTGTCCCTCGGGAACAGCCTCCGGTTTTTTGATATTGGCCAAATACCATGCCCCGGCCAAAAAAGAATCGACCGGATCGCCCTTGTTATCCTTCAGGGTATTGTGATTAACGATGAAAAACGCGTCAACCTTGGCCGAAAGTTCCTGAACCCGATCTTTCCACTCGGAAAATGAGTTGGTCGCAACTGAATCAACAAGCTGCATGGGCAATTTACCTGCCTCCGCTAGTTTGGCAATCTCTGCGGACTTTGCCTTGCCCGTCTCGGAAGCATCAGAGAGAATGGCGAAGGTCTTGAGATCAGGATACAATTTCTTTAGTGTCTCCAGAGATTCCTTAAAATACCCCGATTGATAAACCCCGGTCACGTTATGCCCGGGACGTTCCACGCTGTCAAGATACCCGTATGTCATGGGATTAAAATCAACGCCCCAAAACACCACCGGCACTGCTGTATCGATCAAATGCGCACCGATAAAGTTCGTGGCGTTATCATCCCCCAGAAACACCAGATCAGGCTTAAAGGCATTGATCTCGGCCATGATGCTGGTCGTGGTTGCCGCGATCTCTTCCTTCTTGTTCTTGCGCTTGGTGTCCATCCACGCCTTCTTGATGACAACCGTCGCGGTCTCAACCAAATCATTCTTCATAAATTCCTCGACGTCGGCGTCACTGTCCAAAAACTTGAAATCCTTGAGCGCGGCGCAAAGGCCCTTGTTCGTGTCCTGCGTCCACAAATACTCGCGATGATAACTGCTCACCACAAATATCCGCAGTTTGCCGCCCTCGGCAAAGACCCCGGGAACCTGCCCCATCAAAACCAATAAAACCACACCGGCACATATCAATATCTTTTTCATACTGTTCCCCTTTCGCTCAACGCTTTCAGGATCACCCCTTGCACTTCCCCCGCGGCGAAAGGCTTATATAAATGAAAGGTCCTGCCGCCAGCCTCCACAAATTGCTTTTCTTTGAGGATGTTTTCTTTATCAAAGAAACCGGTCATAAAAATGAGCACCGTATCGGGGCTTACCTTCTTGATCGCCCGGCAGGTCTCGATCCCGTCCATGCCCGGCATATTCTTGTCGATCAGCGCCAGATCATATTTCTTCTTCGTAACAGCTTCCAGCGCGGCGGCACCATGCAAAGCAGTATCAACCAGATACCCCTTGGCGCTCAACTCCCGCTCAAACGAGGCACAAATAAGCGCTTCATCGTCAACGATCAATATATTTTCTCCAGGCATTTTACCCTCCGTATTAAACGCCGGTTATCGCCGGCAACCTGACCGTAAATGTTGCGCCCTGCTCCTGACCCGCGGGCGGACTCTCCACCAGAATTTCACCGTTATGTTCCTTGATGATCGAAAAAGCCACGGATAATCCAAGCCCTGTTCCTTTGCCCGGCCTTTTGGTCGTAAAGAACGGATCGAATATCTTGGTCAGATCGTCTTTCGTTATCCCGCAACCGTTATCCGTGATCTTAATTTCTACCCAATAGTTTTCAAGGACAAGCCTGACTCCCGTTGTGATATTTAGCACGCCTTTATTCTGCATGGCATCAATGGCGTTCCCGATAAGAATGATCAGCACCTGCTCGATCCGGTTCTTGTCTGCCTTGACCAACGGCAAATTGCTGCCGAAGTTCTTTTGCAGCTCAACATCCCGGCCAATCAATGTCTTCTCACTGAATCCAAGTACCGCATCAATAAGAAGATTGCAGTTTAATTCTTCCCTGTCGCCGGTCGACGGCCTTGAGAAAGACAGCAAGCTATGGATGATCTTGGCCATCCGTTCACCGGCGTCAACCACTTGTTTGAGATCGCGGCTCTCCCTGCTGTCGGGGCCTTTCTGTTCTATATAATGCCTGGCAAAGCCCAGGATCCCCGTCAGAGGATTATTCAATTCGTGCGCCACACCCGCGCTTAGCATGCCCAATGCCGCCATTTTCTCGGACTGCACCAGCATGTCCTGCGTTCTTTTCAATTCCTTAAACGCCGCTTCAATTTCAGCCGTTTTCTTGCCAGACACTTCTGCGATCGTTTTGAGAGAATTGATCAATAAAAACAGCAAAAATGTGACAAGCAACCCCCCGAGCAGGGTGAGCCATACGCCCAAGTATTCCACCGTCAGCAACCCGCCGCCTGTTTGTGTAAAACGCAGGGTCCAGCGTTGGCCATTGAAGTCTACCGGAACCTGTTGCGTAAAACGCACGTTTGGAAAGAGCTTTTTATCCGCTGCATCATGACATTGATAAAGAAGGCTCTCGGTTGAAAGGTTCTCTCCATCAAAGACCTGAAGATGATGCCGTTTTTCTTTTTGAAAGTTGAGGCCGCCCAACATCCCCCGCATCAGGTCGCTCATCCGGTAAGGACTGTAAACCCAGCCATAAATAGCCGCGCGCCGCGCATCAACCGTATCCGTGGGCATGCCCTTACGGTAAACCGGAACATACATGAGCGTGCCGGCTTGAACTTCCTTGTCAGTTTCCTGGACCAGAACAACTTTACCGGAAAGCGCCGCGTCATCCGTGTCCCGAGCCTGTTCCATGGCTTTCCTGCGGACCGGCTCTGAGAACATGTCATAGCCGAAAGCCCGTAAGTTACGATCAGTGAACGGCTCCAGATAAATAATGGAAGAATATATATCCCGCTCGCCATCAGGGCGTACTTTATAGTCGGGGAATCCTTCACTGCGAATATCTGCAATATGTTTGGGTAACTCTGCGCGCGGGATCAGAAGCGAAAACCCGATCCCCTGAATACCGGGGAGCTGTTTCTCAACCTTCTGTTGTTTATTGAAAACTCGCCATTGCTCGCGCGTGACTGTGTCCGTGGCATTGAACAAAGCTGCACCGCTTAACAGAATGCGGGCATGGTCATCGAGCCGGTTGATGATCGCCTGATGAATTTCCTCGCAGTGCGTCATGAAATTCTGCCGGGCGATCTTTTCCACGTTCGATCTCATGACGAGCGTAGCCGCGACGGTGACCGTCAGGCCAAGCACCAGCACAAACCAGCCGGCATGGTGATTCCAGAAAGAGATCTGTGATGTCTGTTCTTTCAATTATTGTCCTTAAACGCGCTTGGCGCTTTTCTTTGCTTTCTTGGGCGGCGGAGTATTATGCGCAAGCCATTGATCCGAATGTTTTTTCAACCAGTCTTTGGCCGCTTCATCAAAACCAATATCCCGCCCGAGCTTCTCGCTCTCAACCCATTTATACCGATTGATCTCCTCGACGGCCTCAGCATTTTGCAACAACTCCACATTCTTTGAATTTTTCATTTTTCTACTCCTGAAAAAATTGTAACTATTTGACAGTTAATAGTTTACCCCCCCCCCCGCCCAAATCAACCACTTTCTCGCATGATTCCATATCAACGCACTGCTTCTCTATGAAAAATATTAATATAACGCCTCTGCCGATAAAAACCACCTTACTCTACACCCCCTTATATGGGGGTGTCAACAAACCGCAATGCTTTTTATAATTTAAAATTATGCAAACTGAAATTAATATCCGCCTCGGTAGGAAAATCAAAGAGTTGCGTAGTAAACGAAATATAACGCAAGAAGAGCTCGCGGAATTAATAAAGACGAGCTACAAATATATTCAACGGATTGAAAGCAAAACCCCGCCAGACATTCGCCTCAGCACAATCGAACGAATAGCGACTGCACTTAAAACATCCCCTTCAAATTTATTAAAATCTTAAAACTCATATTATTATAAAATATTCCCTATAAATTTTAGCTCTCAACCCACCCACATCCGGCACAACACCCGGATGCCGCTGACTAAGACGGGTCAAGTGCATCACCGGCATCTCCCGGCCACGGCTCAAGATCACGGCCTTGAAATACGCGAGGAACGCCTCCTCGATCTGATTCTGATGCTCAAGGCTCACCCCCAGGTTTTTCCAAGCCTCCCATGAACCCGGTCCCAACTTGATCGCCCAGCGGGACCACTCCTCGGCTCCATTAAAATCTTGCCGATAGAGATTGCAGAATCCCAGCTTGGTCACGGTCGCAATATGCTGGTCCTTTGTCCTGATCGCGCAGGCAAGACTGCGGGCGTAGTAGCCCGTCGCCTTGTCATATTCGTAAAGCCCGGCGCTCATCTCCCCCGCCAGAAACAAAAGCCGCGAACGGTGCTCCGCCATATCGGAATCGCCAATCACCCGGTCAATCGCATTGATCGCCTCCCAAAAGCCGCCTTCTGCGCCACATACCTTTACTAAGGCCTCGAGCGCGGACATCTTCATTTCGCCCGTTGTGGCGCAGCGTAGCGCGTTTACAGCCCAATCGTGGAGCCCGGCAGGGATGCAGTAAATGACACTGTCGCGCATGGCATCCATGTAAAGCTCTTCCTTCATATTAAGTGGCATCGGCCTCGGCCGGACTGACTGGGTCCGGCACTTCGCCTCTAACTCGCTCCGCTCGCTTTTTATCGGCCTCGTCTTCATCATGTGAATGTAGCCATACATTTTCCGAAATATCAAGTCACCGGCCCATATAAATCTCGACGGAAAGTAACCTCCCTGAATGACTTGCTATTTGCCAAAACCTATGGCTACATTGGACTAACGAAAGGAGCCCCACACCATGGAACAAGCCTCAAAAGATGGCCTTATCGCCGGGATAATGGCCCTGAAAACCGCATCACTGGAGAAGCTGAGAACCAAATACAAGGAAGTGTTTAGCGAGGAAAGCCCAAATTCAAAGAACCGGGTTCATCTATGGAGGAAGATCGCATTCCGGTTGCAAGAAATCGAACATGGCGGATTGTCGGAAAACGCAAAGTCGCGCATCAGCGATCTTATTGAGCGTTATGATCCGGTGAACAACAAAACGCTGAGGCCTGAACCAACGCCTGAAGAAAAGCGCTCACGAAAAACAACATCCCGTGACAAGCGACTTCCCATTCCGGGCGCGATTATCAGAAAGGAATATAAAGGCCGGATGCTGGAGGTTCGGGTAATGGAAAAAGGATTCGAGTATGAAGGCAAACCGTACAACACGCTCTCGGCCATCGCCAAGGAAATTACAGGAGCCCACTGGAACGGGTTTCTGTTCTTTTGCCAATGAAACAAGAACCTGAAAAACCCAAACATCTGGTCTGCGCCATTTACACGCGCAAGTCGACCGCCGAAGGGCCGGAAAAGGAATTCACCTCTCTTGATGCCCAGCGCGAATCCGCTGAAAACTTCATCAAAAGCCAGCAGCACGAAGGCTGGTCTACCCTGCCAACCCGTTACGATGACGGCGGATTCACCGGGGCCAATACCGAGCGTCCTGCGCTTCAGGCTCTGATGAATGACATCAAAAATAATCGAATCAACTGTGTGGTTGTTTACAAAGTTGACCGACTGTCACGCTCGCTCCTTGACTTCAGCCAGCTGTTGGAATTCTTCGACTCACACGGAGTGGCGTTCGTGTCGGTCACCCAGCAGTTCAATACAAATACGTCCATGGGAAGATTGACGCTCAACATCCTTCTTTCCTTCGCGCAGTTTGAACGCGAGATTATCAGCGAGCGGACGAAAGATAAAATGGGTGCTGCCAGAAAGCGCGGACAATGGTTGGGTGGTAGGCCGCCATTCGGTTACCACAAGGAAAATAAGAAGCTCATCGTTGCTCCCAATGAGGCTGAAGTCGTCAGGGACATCTTCCGGCTTTACCTTGAGAAGAAATCCATCCTTCACGTTGTACAAACCTTTAATGATCAAGGCCTGCGAACACGACAATGGACAAAGAATTCAGGAGCAGTTTACGGTGGGAAGAAATACGGCGTCTCACAACTCCAGCACATGCTGAACAACAGGCTTTACATCGGCAAGGTTGAATTCGGCGGACAGATCTACGCCGGACAACAACCCGCCATCATCGACGAAGAAACATTCAATCAATGCCAAAAGCTTCTCGCCGCAAACCGTGTGGAACGTAAGCCATTCAAGCATTCGGAATGCTTCGGGCTACTGAGCCAGATCCTTAAATGCAAACACTGCGGGGCACGATTATTCCACACTTACTCAATGAA
>CAIOTT010000020.1 GCA_903861305.1 Candidatus Omnitrophota bacterium
AGAAAGAAAGCGCTTTTATTCGTTCTTGCGGAAATTCACTCTTTAATAATGCCACCATGCCTGGTGACGGGCTCCTTTCGGGCCTTTCATAACTGTCCTTCCATACATGTTCAATGATTTGAAAATGTATTTGAAGATACAATTCCTTCAGCAGCTCTATCCGTTGATCATTCTGCGCTTCTGCGATTTCCTTCATTCTCACACCTGCATCCTGCAACTGCTCATTAACTTCATGAGCATAACCCGGCATTAAAATCCTCCCGTTCAAATTAACAACTCCCCTGGCATCGAATTCAATAAGCGATTCCTTAGTAATCAAGAACATCCTTGAATTCCTGCTTAAGGCTACGCCTAGATCCATAAGACTAGGGATAGGATTTCGGCCTTTAGGATGATTGTGATACTCCTCTTCTATCATGTCCGAATTCGATAAATTCTTGTACAGCGCATCATCAGTAAAGTGCCTTCCGGGCCCGCCTTTTCGTCTTACATGATCAAATCTGTTGTGCAGCCTTATGATCCATTCATTTGTGCCTCGGATGCGCCCAACCACGATCTCTCCATCATATGATGCCAATTGCCGTAACTCAGCCATCCGAGGGGGCTCCTGCAATCGATACATATACCCAATTCCCGACTCATCCAAAGATTCAAAAACACCCAAAGCACGATCGAATGGAAGGACGGACACACCTTCAAGTTTCTTTCTTTCCTCTTGAGCGAACTTCTTATCAAACTGTTCCAACGGGATCGTGGCATCAGGATGCGTGGCCGTTAAGGCGTCCTGCAAGGTTTGAGCCGTGATATTCTCGGCCGAAATATCCTCCTCCGCTGGACCATCTATTTGACCACTTTTACCCATCGAAGCGTCCAACTCCACAGCCCCGGGATCAATAACATAATATATGCCGGCTAATTTATGGATATTACGCACAGCAATTTCATTAGGATGAAGCCTGTAGCCGTCCTTTTTGAGCCTGGCATTTATTGAAACTACGGCTTCTTTGAGCTCTTCAGCCATGACAGGCAAGGTCAACGGCAACTTTTCTAACCTGAAATCACCTATGATCCTGGTCTTTTCGACTGGTTGCAACAAGCCATCTGCTTTCGGCCGGGACATTCTGCCAATTTCAATGCGCAACGCAAAACCATCGGGGGTCTTAAGAACAAGCGCTTCGCCTCCGGCTCCAAGATAGGCACTGCCTGACGGTATAGCTGCCAGCAGCTTATCAATATTTGTTCTTCGAAAGAAATTAGCAAAAGCCGGGATCGGCTGTACCTTGGCGGGCAGCCCATTAAACCCATGCTTCAAACCCCATAGTGTTAATAAGACCCAGGCGTGATGTTCAGCATAAGAGATGGATCGCTCGAATATTGACGACAATAATTCGACCGAAGCCGCCATGTTCCTTTCCTCATCGAGATCAAGCTCCTTACTATCCTTTAGTTTGCCAGATCGCTTGGGCACCGACGCAACCTCCCCCTCCTCCTTTTTTGATCCGCTTGCCATATCGACTTCTGCTTTCATCTCAACAACCATAGCCCTGTCAGGATCAATCCTTAACAATGTTGCTGGACCATTTGCATTAAAAACATTTTTCATCGCCAGATCAGTCCCACCCGAAAAATATTTCCTGGGAACAACTTCCTGTGAGGATGGGTCAACCTCTTCTTTGATAAGGTTATACGCGCCTTTTTTGAAAGCCTCCACGTACTGTGCCCATATTTTCTCTTTCTCGTTCTTATCAGCAATATCGATCCCACCCGTCTTTTGTTTATCAACATATGCCTGCCCCATGATACTTGCCTTGACCTTACGCTTGTACCACGTTGCCAAAATGAGTGAATCGTAAACCTGACGTAATGCTGTAAAATTCTTACCCTCGTTGACCTCTTTTTCAAGAATTGGAACAATGATCTCGCGCAGGACGTTTTTAGCGATCTCATTTGGAGAGAACGCAAGGCCCTTCCCTACGCTCGTTGTGTCGCTTCCTGGCGTTGCAGGGGCGGACTTTATGTCCGCCCG
>CAIOTT010000021.1 GCA_903861305.1 Candidatus Omnitrophota bacterium
ACAATCGCCCAATAAACTTCATCTTTTCGTCCATGACAACACTCGCTTTCCACGGCATAGGATGGTCCCTCCTTGCCGTTATTATAAAATGTGTTACCTATGTCTCCGGTATATTGTGTTACCTGTGTGTCAGGAAGGACACTAGCGCATAAAAACCTCTACCCGAATGGGAGAGGTTTTTATGCTTTTCAGAAGAGAAAAACGGACCCTGGAAAGGATTCTTTCCAGGGTCTCGGAAATAGTTAAGCCTGAAAAACCCCTACCCGAATGGGAGAGGTTTTATTGTCCCCGCAATTTTTTGCACGGTTTCCATGCGTGAGTGCAATTTTCTGCCTTGATCCGCGCTCCCTTCATGATTTATCTTCATAGGCCCTGCAGCGTCTCTGGTAAACTTTAAGAAAATCCAACACACACAGGAGCTGTGACCATGAAGTTCTCATTGCCGACAAATTTTGACCCGCGTTACATTGAGGGGCTCAAAGGATACCCTGTCACCGAGGTCTATGGAAAGATGCTGACCGACGTGATCGGCGGCGGGCGCCTGTCCCAGATATTGCCGGCGGTGTCACTTTCCGACGTGCGTCGGCACGCGACCCTTTGCAAAAAGAACGGCATTGGTTTTAACTATCTTTTGAATGCCGCCAATTCGGATAATTGCGAATATACGCGCCAGGGGCAGGAGCAACTTACGCGCCTCCTGGATGACCTTTGGGGCATGGGGGTGGAACGGTTCACGGTGGCGACCCCGTATCTGTTAAGGTTCATCAAGGCGCGTTATGCCAAGGCCTGGGTCAAGATCAGCGTGTTCGCCCAGGTTGGCGATCCGCGCAAGGCCCGCCAGTGGGAGGACATGGGGGCTGACGAGATCGTGCTCGATTCTCTTCTGGTCAACCGCGAGGTCGCGACGCTTCTCGAGATACGCCGCGCCGTAAAGGTCCCGCTGCAGCTTCTTGTTAATAATAATTGCTACTATGGCTGCGCGCACTCACCCTATCACATGAGTGTTATCGCTGCGGGGTCGCGCCGGGGGAGCAAGACCAGCGGGTTCATGCCTGATTACTGTTTCCTGCGTTGCACCGCGAAAAAATTGCGCCAACCCGAACGGCATCTGATGGCGGACTGGATACGCCCCGAGGACCTTTCTCATTATGAAGAGCTTGGGTATGACAATTTCAAATTGTCCGGGCGTAATATGCCGACCGATGTCCTGCTGATGCGGTTGAAGGCTTACGCCGGGCGGCGTTTTGAAGGCAACCTGCTTGATCTGATCCAGGATTTTGGCCGAACCGCTGTGGCGGGGAGAAGGGCAACGGCTTTGAAAAGCCGGCTCAACAGCCTGTTCATCTGGCTCGGGAATTCCGCGCCCCTGAAGCTTGCGGCATGGCGCAAGCTTCTTGATCTCAGCCGCAAGCAGGGTTTTTTTTCAGCGTCGAGTATCGAGCCTCCGGTCGTGATCGATAACAGGGCCCTGGATGGTTTTCTGGGGCCGATCCTGCGCATGGGCGGTTGCCGTAACCGGCTTTGCGAAGATTGCCAGTATTGCCACGGGATCGCTGCCAAGGCGATCTCTGTGCGCGCCGCCTCACGTGACACGATCCTTCAGGTCCAGGAACCGCTTTTGCAGGGGATGGAAAGTGGAGAATTCTGGCGAGCTTCTTCAGTTCGCAATTGACACGCCTGTGGCAATGTCGTAAACTAAAAAATCTTTTTCTCCCTCGATGTTGCCCATGTTTCGACAAGACAGGAGTGCTATGGAACAAACAAAGAAGGCTTTGATCACGGGTGTTACCGGCCAGGATGGGGCTTACCTCGCGGAATTCCTGCTCGCCAAAGGTTACGAGGTCCACGGCATTAAACGCCGCAGTTCGCTTTTCAATACCCACCGTGTGGATCACTTGTACCAGGACCCGCATGAAAAGGGCGTTAAACTGAAACTGCACTATGGTGATCTGACCGATGCCACGAACCTGATCCGTATCGTGCAGGACGTCCAGCCTGATGAGATCTACAACCTCGCTGCGCAGTCGCACGTGCAGGTATCGTTCGAGACGCCGGAATACACGGCGAATTCGGACGCGCTTGGCACCCTGCGGCTGCTTGAAGCGATACGCATCCTCCATCTTGAAAAGAAAACCCGTTTTTACCAGGCATCCACGTCGGAGCTTTACGGCAAGGTCCAGGAAACGCCCCAGAAAGAAACAACCCCGTTTTATCCCCGCAGCCCCTACGCGGCCGCGAAGATCTACGCTTACTGGATCACGGTGAATTACCGCGAGGGTTATGGCATATTTGCGTGCAACGGGATACTTTTCAACCATGAATCCCCCTTGCGCGGCGAGACGTTCGTTACCCGCAAGATCACGCGCGCGGCCGCCCGTATCAAACTCGGCCTTCAGAAAAAGATATATCTTGGCAACCTTAACTCCAAGCGCGATTGGGGCCATGCCAAGGATTATATCGAAGGCATGTGGCTTATGCTGCAGCAGGACCAGCCGGACGACTTTGTCCTTGCCACCGGCGAAACCAATACGGTGCGCGACTTTGTGGGATTGGCTTTCAGGGAACTTGGCATCGAACTCACCTGGCAGGGCAGCGGGGTCGAGGAAAAAGGCATCAATAAGGATACGGGCGATGTGGTGGTGGAGATCGACCCGCGTTACTTCAGGCCGACAGAAGTTGACCTTTTGCTGGGAGACCCGACCAAGGCCAGGACAAAGCTTGGCTGGAAGCCGAAGTACACGCTGGCGCAATTGATCAGTGAAATGGTCGCCGCTGACCTTCTTGAAGCCAGAAAAGAAATATTCCTGAAGAGTGAAGGTTTCAGGACCATGAATTTTCACGAATAGGCCTTATGGACAAGAATTCCAAAATATTCATCGCCGGGCACAGGGGCATGGTCGGATCTGCCATCCATCGCCGTCTGAGCGCATGCGGCTATACGCATGTTATTGTCCGTACCCACAAGGAACTGGACCTTACGCGCCAGAAAGATACTGAAGATTTCTTTGACCGTGAAAAACCCGCGTGCGTGTTCCTTGCGGCGGCCCGTGTCGGCGGGATACTGGCTAACAGCACCTATACGGCTGACTTTATTTATCAGAACATCATGATCGCGGCCAATGTGGTCCATGCCAGTTACAAGTCCGGCGTTAAAAAACTGCTGAACCTCGGTTCGACCTGCATTTATCCCAAGCTTGCGCCCCAGCCTTTAAAAGAAGAGTCGCTGCTGGCCGGATATCTGGAGCCTACCAATGAAGCTTATGCGATAGCGAAGATATCCGCCATCAAGCTCTGCCGTTATTACAACGAGCAATACAGGACGAACTTCATGTCCGTCATGCCGACGAATCTTTACGGCATTAATGACAATTACAGCCTTGAGGGGGCGCATTTGCTCCCCGCCTTTATCCGCAAATTCCATCTGGCGAAATTGCTGCGCAAGAACGATCTGGGTGCGATCAAGGACGATCTTCGCAGGCGCGGGGCACCGGCTGCATTTAAAGGGCCGGCGGATGATGTCACCGGAGCGCTGGCCTGTGTCGGTGTTACGGCTGAAAGCCTTACCTTATGGGGCAGCGGCACACCTTATCGCGAATTGCTGTATGCCGATGATCTGGCAGAAGCCTGCGTGTTCCTGATGGAACGTTACGACGCGGTCAGGATCGGTGAATTTGTCAATCTGGGCACCGGCGAGGATATGCAGATCAGAGATATTGCCGGACTGGTCAGGGACGTGGTGGGTTTTGAAGGGGAAGTCCGTTGGGATGCCTCAAAGCCCGACGGCACGCCCAAGAAACTGGCTGATGTTTCACGCGTTAACGCTTTGGGCTGGAAAGCCAGGACAGCGTTAAGGGACGGCATCATGCTCGCTTACAAGGATTATCTGCAATAACAAGCCCGTCACCGCTGCCCGTTACGCCGTTGTGATGGAAAGTTCTTTCTGCAGTCCTTTTACCTTGATCCAGGTCAGGGTAAATGTCCCCGCCTCAATGATCACGGTGGCCATGGCCGCTCCAAGGTAAGAAAAGGAATGGATGAGAAGGATCAGCAGCGGCAGTCCGATCAGGGCCATGGTGATGTGGATCCTGGAGTAGGTTCGCGTCTTGCCGCAAACAAGGAGGAACTGCACCCGGAATGCGTTGGCGCTGATGAAAAAGACCGACAGGATCAGGAGCCGCAATGACATTGTCGCCTGCGGGTAATCCCCGCCGCAGACGACCTTCATGATCAGGGGCGCTGCGATGAAAATGAGCGGCAGGCAGATCAGGGAGATGTAGATCGTGATGTGCTGGATCTGCTGCATCAGCTTGAAGGCCATCGCACTGTTGCGGCGGTAGATATTGCTCAGCCGGGGGAAGATCGCCTGGGAGAAAGAAGACAAAGGAAAGGTCTGGGCTACATTGGATATCCTCTCCGCGATGGAGTAGAACCCTGTCAGCGTGTTATTGGTCATGAGCCCGACGGCAAAGACGCGCGTGCTGGTGTAGGCGTTGATCGCCACGATGGACAGAAAGAGTTCCCTGCCTACTTCCAGCTCCTGGTAGATCCGTTTGAATCCCGGGAATTTGAACGACATCCCCAGCCTCCAGAAAGCAATGATGAGCCCCAGGATGCCGGTGGCCAAAAGGACCGACGCGTAGATCAGCGGGACCTTCAGATAGTCTTGCGGGCCGCGGATAAAGAAAAAAATGCCGAAAGCTCCGGAGAACTCGCCGAGCACCTTGAGCCTGGTGATATATTTCATTTTTTCCATGCCCTGGAACAGCCACATGGGAAAGAGGGCGTTGCCGATCACGGTGCCGAAACTGATCATGTAAAGAAGCCGGTCGTCGCTGAATCTGGGGATGAACAGGAGGATGGCGGCGAAGATGAGCAGGCTCAATGCGGTGAGCGCCAGCCTGGCGGTCATGATGGCGGAAAATATCCCGCTGATCTGGGCCTTGTTGTCCTGGCAGAGCGAAGCTTCTTTGGTCGCCGTGATGTTGAAGGCGTAATCCGTCAGGATCATGAAATACTGGACGAACGCCTGGGCAAAGGCAACGAGCCCGAATTTCTCCGGGCCGATCACCTGGAACAGGTAGGGGATGACGACGATCGGCAGAAGAAAGGTGATGGCCTGCAGTCCGGAGAGGGAAGCGACATTGTGCATCACCAGCCGGCTGCCTTCATCCTCTGCCATCAGGTAAGTTTTACGGATCATCTGGATCAAAGGGCGCATAAGATTAATTTACATGCCTAACGCAGGAAATGAAACATTTTTCAACGATTTATCGAGCGGATGATATAATTCAGCCATGATAAAATTTCTATCTGATTTTCTCTGGGGCGCCGCGTCATCTTCTTATCAGGTCGAGGGGGATAACGACCTTTGCGACTGGTGGGCATGGGAAAAAGCCGCGGGCAAGGAGCAGTCCGGCAAGGCCTGCCGGCATTACGAGCTGTTTGAACAGGATTTTGATCTCGTGCGCGGGTTGGGGCATAATGCCCATCGTTTGTCCATAGAGTGGGCCCGCATCGAGCCTGAGGAAGGCCGTTTCTCTGACAAGGAATTGCGCCATTACGCCGCGGTACTGCAGGCATTGAAAAGCCGCGGGATCGAACCGGTCGTCACGCTGCATCATTTTACGAATCCTTTATGGTTCAGCCGTCAGGGTGGGTGGGAAAGCCCTCGCGCTGTCGCGCAGTTCCTGCGTTATTGCGATGTCGTTATCCGTGCTTTGGCCGGCCAGGTGCATTACTGGATCACGATCAACGAGCCGACCATCTATTTCTCTCATTCGTATTTTCTTGGGGCGTGGCCGCCGCAGGGCCGCTCGTTCTTCAGGGCCTTGACGGTGCATGACAGGCTGGCGCGTGCGCATATTGAGGCGTACAGCCTGATCCATCGGATCTATAAAGACAGCGGCTTGTCCCGTCCGGCTGTCAGTATCGCCCAGCATATCAGCGCGGTGGTCCCTTGCCGGCCGGATTTTCGCAATAAGGCCGCGGCCAGGTTGAGGGATTACTGGCATAATTTTGAATTCATGGACATCATCGCGCGCGCGAAGACACTGGATTTTATAGGCCTTAATTACTATTCCCGCAACCTGGTCGATGTCAGCAGCTGGTGGCCCGGCAATCTTCTTATGGAGACATGCTCCAAGGGGCATCACCCCCTAAAAAAGAATTCACTTGGCTGGGATATTTATCCCGAAGGGATCTACCAGGTCCTGGTGAAACTGAAGAGATACGGGCTCCCGGTCATGATCACGGAGAATGGGATATGCACGAATGATGACAGCCAGCGCTGGGAATTCCTCTCCGCCCATCTTCGGCAGATCGGCCTTGCCATGGAACAGGGTATTACCGTGACAGGTTACCTTTATTGGTCGCTCCTTGATAATTTTGAGTGGGACAAGGGCTTTGGGCCAAGGTTTGGGCTGATCGATGTTGATTACCGGACCTTTCAAAGGACTGTCAGGCCGAGTGCGGTCAAATTGGCCGGTGTTTGCAAGACAGGTATCCTGGAGTAGACATTTCTTACAAACTATTTTATCGTAAAAGATCGCATGTTATACTTTTACGGTAAGCAAGACGCAACAGAATAATTCCCGGGGGAGTCATATGCAAAAGGCTTTGGTCAAGGTCAAGGGGTGGGGCAAGCTTTCTGTGAATACGAAAGTATATCCGCTGCAGACGCTGTATGCGGCAGGGTATGCGTTCATGGACAAAGCCTATATTTATTTTGACGCCGAACCCGGCGGCAGGGTCGCCGTGTGGATCTACCCCAAGGCGAAAGGTGCGAAGCTTGAAACGCTCGCGATGGAGTTCACCGATGAGCTTTTGAATTACGCTCACTATTTTTCCAGCCTCAAGGTGAACGCGGAGAGCACGAAGCTCCTGCTCCAGCGGGCCCTTTTTTCCGCGGCGCCGTCTTTGGCCAAGGAGGCTGAGGAAAAAGAGATCCAGGACCTTATCAAGGAACTTGAGCAGGAAGAGAAGGATGAACAAACAAAGGCTCCGAAGAAGAAGAAAAAAACATGATGATCCCTTTTCTGGTCCGTCACAAGGACGGCCGCTGGTTAAAATTCGATAAAACTTTTTATCCCCAGGAAAGCTTGCGCCGCTTCACGGAAGCTTACGGTGCGGATAAGGATTTTGTGCTCAAGGACCGGGGCCGGTCGTTCACGGTCGAGATCAAAGACGGCACTGATGAAGAGTACCTCGATGTGCTGGAATATTTTATCGCGGTCAGAAAAGCTTAGGACGTTCGTGGGTATTTATGCGTAAAACAAATGATTTTGCTATTTTGCCGTTCAATACCGCGAGGATCAGGGGTAAATATCTGGTCAGCAATGCCCTTGGCGCGTGGGACTTGCTGGAGCTTTCGGAATTCAGGGAGCTTAACAGCTTTCGTCTTGACCGTGGTTCGCCGCTTTTTGCACGCCTGAAAGAACGCGGGCTGATCGTGGATGAGACAAATCTTTCTGCGGGGCTCGAAGACTTTCGCCGGTCCAATGGGCACCTTTTCAAGGAAACGTTCCACCATATAGCTGTTGTGACGACGCGCTGTCAGGGAACACCGGGCCACGGCATTGACATGGCGCCGGATGTGGCGGTGGAGGTGCTGATGGCTCTTTTTCCCGGGGTGTCCCGGGGTGTCACCCTTGAGCTCAAAGGCGGAGAACCTTTGCTCAACTGGGCTGCGGTGCAATTTATGGTGGACAACGCGCGGCAAATGAACAGCAAGGGCATTAAGGACCTCAAGATAGTCCTTGTTACGGATCTTTTGCTTGCGGACGATGAGAGGATGAAATTCCTGGCGGAGCATGGGGTCCAGGTCAAGGTGCTGCTGGATGGCCCCAGGACGCTGCATGATAAGATCAGGGGCGGTTACGCGAAAGCTGCGCGGAACATAAAGCGGTTCCAGGAGACGTTTGGGGGGCAGGTCACGCTGGTTTCAACCATGACCGCTGCGACGTTGAAAGACCCGCGGGGACTGGTTGAGGAGTATCTCAGGCAAGGCCAGCAGGAGATATCGTTGAGCCCGTTGAATGCGCTTGCGCCAGATGCGGTCGACTGGCATGGTCCGGATTTTTCGGCGAAAGCATTTGTTGATTTTTATGCCAGGGCCATGGACTATATCTTTGAGCTGAACGAACGCGGCATTCTGATCAGAGAGCGGACGGCTTGTTCGATCCTGACAAAAGTTCTGGCGAAAAGAGACCCTGAGGATCTTGATCTGATGGTCCCGGGCGGCCTGGGGCGGCTGGTCATGGCCTACGCGCCTGACGGCACGTGTTACCCGTCGGATGAAGCGAGGCGGCTTGGTCCGGAGATCTTCAGGCTTGGGGATATCTTGAAGGAAAAGAATGTTGATATGATCAAAAAAGAGGAATTGACGCACGTGTTGCAATCGTCATGCGCGGGCCTTTGGCATTACGCTTCGGCCTACAGCCCCTGGACCGGGGAGTCGTCTGTGATGAATTATGCGTTGCAGCGGAATGTCGTTGTCAAGGCCCGCCTTTCGCCGTTTTGCAGGATATTGGAACGTCAGTTCGGATATATTTTTGACAAGATATGTTCCGGGGAGCATTCGGATATATTCAACCGCTGGGTCGGAGGGAAAAACAATGGTTAAGAAAAAGATCGTCAGAAAAAAGATCGCTGTGATCGAAAAGTCGATCAAGGGGTTCCTGGCTGATGAGGACGGGTTTGTCAGTAAGGAAACGATCCTGAAGGTCGGTTTGGCAACAGCGGCCGGGTTGGGGGTCATAGGGGCCATGACCGGTAGCGCGAGTGGCCATTCATCGCATAATAGCAGGGATATCACGACACACAACGACCAGGCGATCTACGATTCTTCCGGGGCTTGCTACAAAATAACCCATACAAACCAGGTGACCGACCATTGCTCTCATAATTCTTATTAAGGGCAGACCTTATTCCAGCCATTTGCCGTGTCGCAGTACGCCGTGCAGCCTCCGCCGGCACACGGATCAACCGGGGTGACGTTGCACGAGGCGTCGGCCACGCATTTGAACTCCGACTGGCAGGTCATGGGGCTGCAGACGCGGGAGTAGTTTATTTGTGAGGCAGCGCAGGGGGGATTCCCGCAGCCGTTTTGTACAAAACTGGTGCAGGAGCAGGCAGGTGAAGGGACGCCCCCGCTTTGTTTAAAATTTTCAGAAAATGAGTCATGAACGTTATTGTTCATGAGCCTGAAACGACCGTTGATGGAGTTGAGCAGGAACGGGCCGCCAAAAATAAGGGCCAGTGTCACCACCATCGCGATAGTCGCGTATTCGATCAAGGTTTGAGCTTTAGCGCCGTGTTTCATAGGGTCCTTTTCCGTACATGCTTGGTTCAAGTATATCTTACAAATTTACGGTCTTCAACAGCGCTTTCTTTTTTGTTGTTACCGGCACGTGTTGAATTTCAGGAATTACCTCTTTTCGGCAGGGCCCTTTTCCTGTAGAGTGTCTTTTATCTGAACACGATAGATGGAGATGTCGGCATGTCGTTGCTTTACAACCCGCGCAAAAAACGCCCGCACCTGTGGACATTTCCCGTGTTCATCTGTATCCCCATCATCATTTTCTGGGGTATTTACACTTACGGTTTGAAGAAATCCGCCGAGAATGACCGACTGAAGGGGCCGGCACCTGTTGAAGACAACGCAACATTCTAGAATATGAGCCAGACGCATCA
This sequence comes from Candidatus Omnitrophota bacterium, assembly GCA_903861305.1. GTDB lineage: Bacteria > Omnitrophota > Gorgyraeia > Zapsychrales > Fredricksoniimonadaceae > Fredricksoniimonas. The sequence continues at coordinate 9,691 of CAIOTT010000021.1, forward strand.
CGCTATTCTCCTGATCTCCTGCCCGGACCAGAAAGGCATTACCGCCGCGGTCACTGATTTCGTGTTCAAGCGCGGTGGCAATATCGTTGACGCGGCCCAGCATGCGGACGCGGCATCGGGCGCTTTTTTTATGCGCATGGAGTGGGAGCTGGCGGGTTTTGGCGTGGCGAAAGACCGCATTCCCGGAGAGTTCGCGCCTCTCGCCGAAAAGTTCAAGATGTCCTGGGAATTGTATTTCACGGATGAACCGGTCAAGGTCGCTGTTTTTGTTTCCAAACACCTTCATTGCCTTTTTGACCTTCTTTTCCGCTACAAGTCGGGTCAACTGCCCCAGGCCAGGATCGAGCTTATTATCAGCAATCATCATGATGCCGAACCTTTGGCCCGTCAGTGGGGGATAGAGTTCCTTCATACGCCTGTCATCGCTGAGGCCAAGGCTCAGGCGGAGCAAACCCAACTCGCCGCTTTGCGCGGCAAGGGGGTCGGCCTTGTCATCCTGGCCCGGTACCATCAGATCCTGTCGGAAGGATTTATCCGGCATTATCCCCGGCGCATCATTAACATCCACCATTCTTTCCTTCCGGCATTTGCCGGGGCCAGTCCTTATGCCCAGGCCCACCAGAAGGGGGTCAAGCTCATCGGGGCCACCAGCCATTACGTGACCCGCGACCTCGACCAGGGGCCGATCATCGAGCAGGATACGGCCCGCGTCAATCACCGGCACGCCATCAGCGATCTCGTCGAGATAGGCCAGGACCTGGAAAGGATAGTGCTTTACCGCGCCGTCCGCTGGCATCTTGAGCACAAGATCCTCTCCTGCGGCAGCAAGACCGTCATTTTCGAGTAAAAAATCTTTACACACTTTGGATTTGATGTATCATTGTTTAAATCCACGATTACTCTCGATCATCTCCCAAATATATTAATATCAAGAAAGAGGGTCATACAATGGCACGCAAGTTTTATACACTCGATGGTAGTGAAGCTACCGCGTATGTCGCTTACAGGGTCAGTGACGTCCTGGCGATCTATCCGATCACCCCTTCATCTAATATGGGCGAGTTCTCGGATGAATGGGCTTCCCTGGGGGTCAAGAACATCTGGGGCGTTGTTCCCGCGGTGCAGGAAATGCAGTCCGAGGGCGGGGCGGCCGGTACGGTGCACGGCGCTCTCCAGGCCGGGGCCATGACGACGACGTTTACCGCGTCGCAGGGGCTCTTGCTGAAGATCCCGAACATGTACAAGATCGCGGGCGAGTTGACGGCAACTGTGTTCCATGTCTCCGCGCGCTCGCTGGCGGCCCAGGGGTTGTCGATCTTCGGCGATCATTCCGACGTTATGGCGGCCCGTCAGACCGGATTTGCCATGCTGGCATCCACTTCGGTCCAGGAGTGCATGGACCAGGCACTCATTGCCTATGCTTCCACCCTGGAAAGCCGCATTCCTTTCCTGCATTTCTTCGACGGTTTCAGGACGTCGCACCAGGTCGACAAGATCGAACTTCTCGACGAAGCGGATATCAAGGCCATGATCAGCGATGACCTTGTGATCGCGCACCGCAACCGCGGCCTTACGCCCGACAAGCCTGTCATGCGCGGGACGGCACAGAACCCGGATGTGTATTTCCAGGGCCGTGAAACCGTGAACCCGTTCTATACCAAGTGCCCGGACATTGTCCAGGCGCAGATGGACAAGTTCGCGAAGCTCGTCGGACGTCAGTACAAACTTTTTGAATATTACGGTCCGGCGGATGCCGAGCGCGTCGTGATCCTGATGGGGTCCGGCTGCGAGACCGTTCAGACCACGGTTGATCATCTTGTTGCCAAGGGTGAGAAGGTGGGTGTGCTCAAGGTCCGCCTTTATCGTCCGTTCTCGATCAAGTATTTCTTGGCGGCTTTACCGAAAACGGTCAAATCTCTGGCAGTGCTGGACCGCACCAAGGAACCGGGTTGTGCCGGTGAACCGCTGTACCAGGATGTGGTCAATGCCCTGTTCGAAGCCCAGCAGGAAGGGATCCTGAAGTCAGTCCCGAAGGTCATCTGCGGCCGTTATGGTCTTTCTTCCAAGGAGTTCACCCCGGCCATGGCCAAGGCGGTCCTGGACGAGATGAAGAAGCCCTCGCCCAAGAGCCATTTCACGGTGGGTATCATCGACGACGTGTCAAACACCAGCCTTGATGTGGATCATTCATATATTATTGAAGACCCCAAGAGCGTGTGCTGCCTGTTCTACGGGCTTGGCGCGGACGGTACGGTTGGCGCTAACAAGGCGACGATCAAGATCATCGCGGAGAATACGCCCAATTACGGCCAGGGGTATTTCGTGTACGATTCGAAGAAATCCGGGTCCATGACCGTGTCGCACCTGCGCTTCGGGTCCAACCCGATCCGCGCGCCTTATCTCATCGGCAGGGCGAATTTCATTGCCTGCCATCAGGGGATATTCCTGGAGAGGTATGACATGCTCAATGACGCGGCCGAGGGGGCTGTGTTCCTGCTTAACACGACGGTCTCTGCCGACAAGGCCTGGGAGGCCATGCCGCGTCCGATCCAGGCGCATATTATAGAGAAGAAGCTGAAATTTTACGTTATTGATGCATACGCCGTTGCGCACAAGACGGGCATGGGCGGGCGCATCAACACGATCATGCAGACCTGCTTTTTCGCGATCTCGGGTGTCCTGCCGCGCGAGGAGGCCATCGGCCAGATCAAGAAGTCGATCCAGAAGGCGTATGGCAAGAAGGGTGAGGATGTCGTCCAGCAGAACTTCAAGGCGGTCGACGAGACGCTGGCGAACCTGCATGAGGTGAAGGTGTCCGCCACGATCACGAGCAAGGTTGAGCTCAAGGACCCTGTATCCGGCGACCCGACAGAATTCGTCAGGAACGTCACGGCGGAGATCATCGCGGGCCGGGGCGACAAGCTGCCTGTCAGCAAAATGCCTGTTGACGGGACATTCCCCGTTGGCACGACCAAATACGAGAAGCGCTGCATCGCTTTGGAGTGCCCTGAGTGGGACCCTGAAACGTGCATCCAGTGCGGCAAGTGCGTCATGGTCTGCCCGCATGCGGTCATCCGCAGCAAGGTGATCAGCGAAGCGGACCTGAAAGGCGCGGACGCGTCGTTCGTCACCGCGGCACCCAAGGACAAGGAATTCGCGGGGTTGCGTTTCCGCATCCAGGTCGCGGCGGAAGATTGCACGGGCTGCGGTGTCTGCGTGACGGCTTGTCCGGCAAAGAGCAAGAAAGACCCCTCGCGCAAGGCCATCAACATGACCACGATCGCCCCTATTCGCGACCGCGAGGCTGACAACTGGGAATTTTTCTTCAAACTCCCGGATGTGGACCGTTCGAAGGTCAAGCAGGGCACGGTGCGCGGCGCCCAGTTCCTCCAGCCCTTGTTCGAGTTCTCGGGGGCTTGCGCGGGTTGCGGCGAAACACCTTATATCAAGATCGTTACCCAGCTTTTCGGCGAAAGGGCCATCATTGCCAACGCGACGGGCTGTTCGTCCATCTACGGCGGGAACTTGCCGACAACGCCTTACACGACCAATTGCCAGGGACGCGGTCCGGCCTGGTCGAATTCCCTGTTCGAGGACAATGCCGAGTTCGGTCTCGGGTTCCGTTTGTCCATCGACAAGAAGGCCGAGCACGCGGCCATGCTGCTGAAAACCTTTGAAGGCAAGGTCGGCGGGGAACTGGTCAATGCCATTCTTGCGGCAGTCCAGGTCGATGAGGCGGATATTTTCGAACAGCGCAAGCGTGTCGGAGAATTGAAAAAGAAGCTCGCAGGGGAAACTTCATCCGAGGCCAAGCATCTTTTGTCGCTCGCGGATTACCTTGTGAAAAAGAGCGTGTGGATCTTCGGTGGTGACGGCTGGGCGTATGATATCGATTTTGGCGGCCTCGACCACGTCCTGGCCCAGGGGCGTGACGTGAATGTCATGGTCCTTGATACCGAGGTGTATTCCAACACCGGCGGCCAGGCGTCAAAATCAACCCCGCGCGGCGCGGTGGCGAAATTCGCGGCAGGCGGCAAGTTGCTGCCCAAGAAAGACCTTGCGCGCATGATCATGACTTACGGGCATGTTTATATAGCGACGGTCGCGCTTGGGGCCAAGGATGAGCATACGGTGAAGGCTATCATGGAAGCCGAGAAGTATCCGGGAGCCTCGCTCATTATCGCCTACAGCCATTGCATCGCGCACGGCATCAACATGACGGCCGGGCTTGCGGAACAGAAGGCTGTAGTGGACAGCGGGCACTGGCCGTTGTTCCGGTATAATCCCCAGCTCATCAATGAAGGGAAGAATCCCCTGATCCTTGATTCTGCGCCACCGAAGCTGGCGTTCAGGGATTATGCTTACGGCGAGACGCGTTTCAAGTCTTTGACAAAATCAAAGCCCGAAGAAGCGGAGCGGTTGATCAAGCTGGCCCAGCAGGATATCAATTCCAAGTGGGCTATTTATGAAGCGTTGGCGGCTCAGGTTCCGGCAGGTCTTGACGCGTCGAAGAAAGAAGGTGCTCTATGACAGCTGAAGTTCCTTCTGACGCAGGTTCCAGCGGGGCAGCGCACAAGCTGCAGAACCTTAAGAAAATATTCAATCCCAAGAGCGTGGCTATTGTGGGCGCGTCTTCGGAACCGGGCAAGATCGGTTACCAGATCCTTAACAACGTCATTCAAAATGGTTTCAAGGGGAAGGTCTATCCGATCAACAAGAAAGCCCCTGAGATCCTCGGGGTAAAATGTTACCCGAATCTCGCGGAGTGTCCGACGGATGTTGATTTTGCGGTCATCGCGGTCCCGGCGCCCATGGTCGAGGGTGTCCTTAAAGAGTGTGGCGAGAAGAAGGTCAAGGGCGCGGTCATTATTACGTCCGGGTTTTCTGAGATCGGCAGGAAAAAAGAAGAGCAGGCCCTTAAGGATATCGCTGACAAATACGATATCGCACTTTTTGGCCCCAACACATTCGGGTTCGTCTATACGCCGTCAAACCTCAACGCGAGTTTTGGCCCGCAGAATGTATCTCCGGGTAAAGTGGCGTTCATCTCGCAGAGCGGTGCTTTGGGCATTTCGCTGATGGGTTGGACCATGATGGAAAAGATCGGTCTGGCCGCGGTCGTCAGCCTTGGCAACAAGGTCGATATCGGCGAGAAGGAGCTGATCGAGTATTTCAATGATGATCCCAACGTCCGCGTTATCCTTATTTATATGGAGGGGATCAAGGACGGCCGGCAGTTCATGACGACCAAGGTCAAGAAGCCGATCGTGATCATCAAGTCCGGAACATCCACCCGCGGGGCTCAGGCTGCCGCGTCACATACGGGTTCTTTGTCCGGTTCTGACAGTATTTACAGCGCGGCATTCAATCAGCTCGGCATGATCCGCACACGTACCTTTTCCCAGGCGTTCGCCACGGCCAGCATCCTTTCGTTGCCGGAACCCAAGGGTGAAGACACGCTTATCATCACCAACGGCGGCGGTATCGGTGTTAATGCCACGGACGAGTGCGAGGAGTTCGGGGTGAAGCTCATTGATGACCAGACCTGGCTTGAAGAGAAATTCCGTCCCAGCATGCCTGAATACGGTTCGACCAAGAACCCTATTGACGTTACCGGCGGCGGCGGGAAGGAAGGTTATAAGAAGGCGGTCAGAGTTGCTCTGGCCGAGGACAGGATCCATGCCGTGGTTGTCCTGTATTGCGAGACCGCGGTCCTTGATCCTGTTGATGTGGCGAAGCTTATCATTGACGAATACAACGCGGTCAAGCGCAACAAGCCCTTGATCGTGACCATGGTCGGCGGTGAACGTTCCCGTCAGGCCATTCAGACCCTTAATGAGAATCAGATCCCGGCCATGGCCGAGGTCCGCCAGGCGGCCATCGGATTGAAGGCCCTTTATAATTGGAAAGATATCTCATCCCGGTCAAAGGAGAAGGTCAAGATACCCGAAGCGCCTGCGAAGGCCCTTGAAGTCATCGAGCGGGTCCGCAAGGAAGGCCGGACGTTCCTTCTGGAGCATGAGTCGCGTGAAGTCCTTGAAGCTTGCGGTGTTCCCATGCCCAAGTGGGGTTTTGCGACCACGGCAGATGAGGCGGCAGGCATGGCCGAAAAATCACAGATGTATCCCGTGGCCATGAAGATCGCTTCGGTCGACATTATCCACAAGAGCGATGTTGGCGGTGTGATCCTGAACATCAAGAACGCCGAAGAGATGCGCGCGAAGTTTTTTCAAATGATGGAAACGGTCAAGAAGAACGCGCCGAAAGCCAAAATTCTCGGTGTTAATCTTTGCCAGATGGTTGATGGTGTCCAGTGCATTGTCGGGATGAACAAAGATCCTCAGTTCGGGCCCGCGGTCATGTTCGGCATGGGCGGTGTCCTGGTCGAAATATTGAAAGATGTGTCGTTCCGGATCGTGCCTTTCAGCGAGGGCGATGCCCAGCGTCTGGTCGGTGAGATCAAGGCGAAGAAACTCCTCGATGGTTATCGCGGTCAGGGAGCTCATAAGGAATCGATCATTAAGACATTGATGGCGGTCCAGAAGATCGCCGAACATGTGAAGGAAGTGGATATCAATCCGCTGATCACCAATGTGGCGGGGTCGTATGCCGTCGACGCGCGGATCATTATTTAGTTAGATTATTGGAGAGGTGGCCGAGTGGTTGAAGGCGCACGCCTGGAAAGTGTGTGACTGCAGAAATGTGGTCCGAGGGTTCGAATCCCTCCTTCTCCGTTTTTTTTATTTTTAAAAAACCTTCTATTCGCCGTCGCACAGCGTTGGAAGGTTTTTATTTGGTCAGTGGGCTTGTATTGTCATGGCAATGGTGTCGCTGAAGTCGTGTATAAGATCATGAAAGAAGACACGAGGAGGCAGGCATGAAAAAGATCAGTGTTGTTTCCGGTTGTTTTAATGAAGAAGAAAATTTGCGTGAACTTTATGACCGGATCATCGATGTTTTTCGTGGATTGCCGGATTATTCCTATGAGATCATCCTGGCGGATAATTGTTCAACGGATCGAAGCCGGGATATCTTGCGTGGCATAGCGGCACAGGACGGGCAGTTCAAGGTCATCATGAATGCCAACAATTTCGGTCATATCCGTTCGCCTTTCCATGCGTTGTTGCAGGCGAGCGGTGATGCCGTAGTATTTATGTGTTCCGACCTTCAGGAACCTCCGGAACTGATCTTGGACTTTGTGAAGAAGTGGGAACAGGGTTATCAGGTGGTTTGCGGAGTTAAACCTCAAAGCCATGAGAATCCGCTGATGTTTCGGATGCGTTGTTTTTATTATTGGCTTCTGGCCGGTTGTTCGGAAGTCCCTCAAATCTCTAATTTTACAGGATTCGGGCTTTATGATCGCAGGGTCATTGACGCTTTACGGCGTTATAATGAGCCGTATCCGTATTTTCGCGGTTTGGTCAGTGAGGTTGGTTTTAAGCGCATAGAAGTTCCTTTCATTCAGGCGGCCCGGAAATACGGCAAGACCAAGAACAACTTTTTTACGCTTTACGATATGGCCATGACGGGCTTTGTTAATCATTCAAAGTTACCATTGCGTTTGGCAGTATTCTTAGGGTTTCTTCTGGCATTGCTTAGCCTGATCACGGCGATTGGATATTTTATTTACAAGCTGCTTTTTTGGAACACATTTAATCTGGGTTTGGCGCCTGTTGTTGTCGGGGTGTTCTTTTTTTCTTCGATCCAATTGATCTTTATCGGGATCATTGGTGAGTATCTTGGCGCAATTTGGACCCAGGTCAAGAACAAGCCTTTGGTTATTGAAGAAGAACGCATTAATTTCGGTACCTGAAGAGATTTTCTTGCTGCCCGTAGTCCATGGGTTGTTTGATAAAAAGTCCGCAGCCATGTTTTGATCAGGTATTGTCTGATGGGCAGGCTGAGTGCTTGTGTTGAGCGGTCGATAGAAATAATATGCAGGGAGCTGGTGAATAACAGTGATACCCTTAAAATTCCGGTCGATCTTCGATTGGACATTATTCTTTCTCATTATCGCGACGGTTTATGGCATCTGGGTTGTGCAACCGTTGCCTTTTGATGACTGGACCGTCAAGATCCCGCCAGATC
>CAIOTT010000022.1 GCA_903861305.1 Candidatus Omnitrophota bacterium
CCGATCGAGTGAAGTCGATACCACCGCGCACACCATCAACTTGCTGTCCGATCTCTTCTGTTGCCAAGACGACAAGAGCTTTGGCATCTTTACCATATCCCTGCTTTTCCAACGTTGGATATCTTTCCTGCATTAAATTAAGAAAATCATCCGACAATTTCTTTTCGGCCACACTTTCTGAAGCAATTTTACCCTCAGATTGCGCTATGGCTACTTTTACTTTCGCAGGCAACTCATGTAAAAACATCTTAATATCCTGTGCCAAAGCCGACGGGATCCTTGTATTGTCTCTTAATTTAACAACATTGGTTGATGAATCCATCAGGGAATAGATCATCTTTTCTACAACATCCCTGGAAAAAACCTTTTCATCTCCTTGCACAGCCTGTGACACTTTCTGTGCCAGGACAGGAATGAATTTTCTTGCAATATTAACAAAGTCCTGGTACTTAGGATCTGAATACGTTCGGCTTAAGATCACTTCAAGTTTATCCTTAACATCATTTTCCAGGATCTTGGTGTCATACAATTGATCTGCCACCTCCTGAAGAACTCCAAGCACTCTGTCCCTCACTTCAGGAAGCGATAATAATGACCCCGGCGTTCCCGCCACAGCACGTTTTATTCCAAACTTATCTTTTTCATACGTCACCGGCATGGGTTGGTCCAGAGAGAACAGCAGGTCACGGGACAAACGCGTTACAGAATCGATCTCCGATGCAAAAAAGTCCGCTTCTGTAACTTTGAGAACAATTTCCTCGTTAGCTTCTGAAGCAACTTTTGCAGGAATGATATTAGTCTCAACACGGTCAGAAGCCTCACCCACTTTTGATGCAGCATCCGCCGTTTCCGCCGAATCAGGAGCATTCGTTACCCGTTCACTAAAATCAGGGCTGCCTTCACCCAGATCTCCCCCCGAAAAATACTTGCGCGGCATGACTTCCTGGGAAAAATGGTCCACGTCTTCCTTTATCATGTTAAAAACGCCCTTCTTGAATGCGGCGGTGTACTTTTCGTAAATCTCCTGGTTGGATTTTGGGTCCTGGTCGACACCCTTGACCTTGTCCTTGTCACCATAGACCTTGTTGAGGATCGACTCCTTGAGCGCGCGCTTGTACCAGGCGGCCAGCAGCATGCTGCTATGGATCTGGCGTAACGGCGCGAAATTCTTCCCTTCATTAACTTCCTTTTCAATAGCCGGAATGATGACCTCACGCATAACATCTTTGGATATCCTCGAGGCCTCCGTGTCACTCCCGGCTTGCGGGGCGTCAACTCCGTTCTCCTTCATGGCGCGATAGTCACTGTCCAACATGACCTTCAAATGATGCTCCAGCACAACGACCGTATTGCCCTTCTCGAATATCACGGCCTTGCCCGGCATGATCCAGACCTTGTTAAAGGTCTCGGTGGGGATGTTCGTCGTACCAAACTTCTCATAAGACTTCGCGTAAACCGCGTCCCAGAATTTTTTCCCGAGATCCGAATCCGGATGCGTCAGCGATGCGGATATCTGCTTCAACATATAATCCTGGGCCAGGACATCACGCCCCATTTCCGTCAACCCATAGCTGTCAGGAATTATACGATCTTTTTCATAAGGAGAAAGGTTCACCCACTGATCCTGGTCCGGCACAGCTAGAGCTGCCAGAAAATACTTGATCAGCCTCGAATATTCAAGTTGCTTCTGAGCGTCGGTCAACAGCTCCTCACCACGATACACAATAAAATCAAATTTGAAGGGGTCGTTGGGATGGATCACCATGCCACGCAAATGCGCGGGTGTGAACGCCGGTGTAAGCGCGACCATGGCACCCGGAACAGGCATAAGCCCTAAAGCCGAAAGGCTTTGCGCGAAACCATGCGGCGGCATGACGCAATTTAAGATAAAGCCGACTAATATAAGAAATGATGTGTTTCTTCTCATCCCAACCCCCTCGAATACTGTATTTGACAACGAATAACGACCACCACTATAAAGAAATATACATTATAGAATTTTGAATAACAAGGAAGGCAAAATTTATGCTAAAAGCGCGCGCAGGCACGCCATGGCCTCGTTTTGGTCCATAAAGAACGGGCTTGTGGCGATGGTGACGAACGGTGCCGTGGCGATCCAGGCGCGCAGGCGGGATAACTTCAGATCAAAAGGGATATAGTCCATGACAGGAGCGAAAATATCCAGATCGATATCAAGGGCAAAAGGCGTGGATGGATCAGCGGCAAACGCCTCAGCACTTCCTATTTGCACCACATCATGGAACCATCCCGCCCCGACAGCCGGAGGGATAAAACTACCGACATCGAGCACGTCGTTGGCATAACGGCATGCGTCGTGAACACTCACGCCCGTGAATTCCGCAAGCGGCAGGCGGGTGTCCTTGTGCTGGTCAACATGGACAAGCCGCGACCCCGGAAGAATGGCTCCAGCGTGGATCGCGGCGGCCCAGAATGAAAAAGCATGGTTATGATTGTCCATGACAAAAACATCCTGCCCCGGACGCTCGATATGGACAAAGTGTTCCAACCCCGTGGCATTGACCTCAACCCCATCCACCCGATCGCTAAAAACGACCTCGGCACCGCACGCAACAGCATGAAGGCCGCCTTTGATCAATGACGGAACATAGGCCTTCCGGTGGGTCCTGTGCTCGAAAGCGAACCTGTTATTGCCCCGGGATGCGGTGATATGAAACCCGTGGTAAAATTCCTGAAGGCCGGTAATATCCATTATAACTGGAGTTTGTCGACGTCGGCCTGCGTGAGCACCGCCGCGGTCACCTGGCTGACCTTGTCCGGTTCCTGCGCATGCCAGCACTGCAGCGGCTGGGGCGCCTTGTCGCGGGATTTGGAATGGAACTGCGACAGTCCGGCCACGAACGCCAGGCGCGCTTCATCGATCGTCCCGCCGCGCAGCAGGGCCGCAGGGCCGGGGAAGACGGTCGGGCGCAGGATAACATCCCCGGGCACGGCATAACGCACTAGCTTTTCATTCTCGGCATTATCCCTGCCAAGGATAACGAAAGCGGTGTCATCGATACGAAAATAACGGCCAAGGCCCAGCACAGCGGTCGCGGCGATGTTGTCACAACCGCGCTTGAGGACATCTTCAAGCCTTTCCCCGAAAAGCTTCTCGGTCAACAAACACCCGCCTCCCGGTGATGAATAGCCGCCGAGGCCCAGTTCTTTCGCGAGAGCGAACTGCCTTTTGCGGGAACGGCCGGAAATATCCAGGAGTTTTTCCCGATCCACGATACCTTCCTGCTCGGCGATCGTCGGCGGCAGGAGCTTGGCGGACATGGGCCGTAAAAGCTGCCCCGGTATGCCGGCATCATGTTCGACCCAGCCCAAACATTCCCGCCGCTGGGACATCGGCCTTTGCCCAAGGACCTCTCCCGTAAAAACAAAAGAAGCACCGATCTCCTTCATGTACGCCGCGGCTTTCCTGACCATGTAAATATGGCAGTCCACACAGGGATTATGCGCCGAACCAAAGCCGTATTTCGGCTTCGTAAGAACGGGCAGGTAATCATCCCCCAGCGGAAAGGACTTGAACGGAATGCCGAACTGCGCCGCCAGGGCTATAACGCGCGACGGACGGCCGCACCCCCAGGGCATGGAAATATTCATCGCATGGACCTCGATGCCCTGGTCCAGCAGCAATTTCGTTGCGATAGTGCTGTCGAGGCCTCCCGATAAAAGGCCGACAGCCTTGTACGGCTTACTTGCGTTTTTCAAGAATAAGCTCCCCTTTTTTCGTATCCATGGAAAAAATAAAATTCTCCAGGAATGACATCCCCAGCAAGCCATCGGCCAGCTTGAGATTGTCATGTTCAAGGACAATGGCTTTAACATGATGGACCTTCGCCGACCCCACAGCCACTTCAGTAATATCCACTGCGTGCCCGCGCACATAACCGCCTCCGGCCAGCATCACCGGGATCACCTGGCTGTTCGAAGTTTTCAATTTCAATTTCCGTGACATGGCCCGCGACACCTGCATGGCGCTCGCCCCTGTGTCAAGGAGCAGGCGGGCCGGGACCGTGCCGTTGAGCGTGACTCGCACAAAGAAACTAGTCCCTTCGCGTTCCAACGGGACCACGAGGCGCCCGTCCGCCATGGTCACGCTGGAGGAGCTGTGGCGGGAAGATTCCCGCATCAGATTCTTGTTTGTCTGGTTCGCGGTCTGCCCGGCCATGGACGTGCCCGTATAAACCACGCCGCCAACGGCTTTTGCAGCGGTCCAGCCCGCCTTGCCGACGACCCCCGCGGCTTCCCCGCTCGCTTCAAGGAAAGAGCACCCGCAACAGGAAATAAAAAGCCCTGATAAAATCAATAAATGAACGGCCCTCATATTCAATGGACTCCCTTGCCTTTTAATTCCATGATCAGGTCTCGCAGCTTCGCGGCTTTCTCGAACTCCAGGTTGCGCGCCGCAAGGTCCATCCGGCGTTCAAGCTCCGCCACCTCCTGCCCCTGGTCATAGGCTTCTTTTGCCTGGCCTGTCACTTCACGCACGAACTCCTCGACCTCGGCCCAGGCCTCGATGCCGGTCTTGATGGCTTTGTCAATGGTCCGCGGTGTGATCCCGTGCTGCTGATTATACGCGACCTGGATCTTCCGGCGGCGTTCACATTCGCTGATGGTCACTCGCATGGCGTCAGAGACCGTGTCCGCGTACATGATCACGATACCGCTGACATTGCGCGCCGCGCGGCCCGCGGTCTGGATGAGCGATGTCTGCGAGCGCAGGAACCCCTGCTTGTCCGCGTCAAAGATCGCGACGAGCGACACCTCAGGAAGGTCAAGCCCCTCGCGCAGGAGGTTCACACCGACAATGCAGTCATATTTCTTAAGGCGGAGGTCCTGCAATATCTTCGTCCGTTCAATGGTCTCGATGTCGGAATGTAAATACTTTACGCTCAATCCCTGTTCCTGAAGGTAGGCAGACAGGTCTTCCGACATCCGTTTGGTGAGCGTCGTGATCAAGACCCGTTCCTTCTTCAGGACCCGCGCCTTGACCTCGCGCACCACATCATCCACCTGGCCGGCGGTCGGACGCACCTCAATATGGGGGTCCGGGATACCCGTGGGGCGGATGACCTGTTCAACGACCCTCCCTCCGGCCTCCCTGATCTCGAATGGCGACGGCGTCGCCGACACATAGATCTTTTGCCCTGTCACGGACTGGAATTCCTCAAAGCGCAGGGGCCTGTTATCAAGGCAGGATGGCAGGCGAAAACCATGCTGCACCAGCATTTCCTTGCGTGCGCGGTCGCCCTCATACATGCCGCGGATCTGGGGGCATGTCACATGCGACTCATCGATGACAACCAGAAGGTCTTTGGGAAAATAATCAATAAGGCATGACGGCCTCGCCCCGGGGGGACGATCAGCAAGGACGCGGGAATAATTTTCGATGCCGTTGCAATAACCCATTTCACGCATCATTTCCAGGTCATATTTTGTCCGTGAACCCAGGCGCTGGGCTTCCAGCAGCTTCCCCTGCGCGGTCAGTTCCGCCACGCGCGCGGCCATTTCACGCTCGATCTCGGCCAGGGCCTTCTCCATCTTCGGCTGCGCAACGACGAAGTGCTTGGCGGGGAAGACCGCGGCCTGGTCCAGTTCCTGTTGGACCTCCCCGGTCAACGCATCCACCTGGCGTATACGCTCGATCTCATCGTCAAAAAACTCAATCCGCAGAACGTCCTGGCGATAAGCCGGGAAGACCTCGACGATGTCGCCCCGCACGCGGATCCTGCCGCGCGCGAGATCATGATCATTGCGCTCATACTGGATATCGAGGAGCCGCCGCAGGACATCATCGCGCTCAACCCTGTCCCCGCGCTTGAAACACACCAGGCTGTTCTGGTAATCCTCGGGCGAGCCAAGGTTGTAAATGCACGAAACACTCGCCACAATGATGACATCACGGCGCGACATGAGCGATGTCGTGGCCGCCAGCCGCAGGCGGTCAAGCCTGTCATTGATCGAGGCGTCTTTCTCGATATAAACATCCGTCGACGGAATATACGCTTCCGGCTGGTAATAATCGTAATAGCTCACAAAATACTCGACCGCGTTGGACGGGAAGAATTCCTTGAACTCGCCGTAAAGCTGGGCCGCGAGGGTCTTGTTGTGGGAGATCACAAGGGTTGGCCGGTTACTGCGGGCGATCACGTTAGCCAAGGTGAACGTCTTGCCGCTGCCCGTGACCCCCAGCAGGACTTGCGCGCGTTCTCCCGCCGCAACTCCTGCCGTAAGCGTGTCCGCCGCTTTTTTCTGGTCTGGTATTAGTTCAAACGAAGACTGCAGTTGGAATGACGCCATAAAGATCACACCACTTGGCCCGGGACTTGAGCGATCCTCAGCAGATCTTCCCGTGCTTGTAGGGGCGCAGCTTGTTCTTGTCGCACTTCTTGAGGATCTCGGCCTCAATGTCAACACCCATCCCGCCGCACAGGTCAAAAAGGCGGATGAAGGTGTCCGCCAACTCTTCTTTAAAATTTTCGTCGTCCTGCTTGCGGTGCGCTTCCATGGCCTCGGCCAGTTCGGTGACGACCAGCATCAGCGCCTCACCCGTGTTGCGGGGCTTGTCCCAGAAACCCTTGGACTTGGCGATCGCATGGCAAAGGTCGGTCATCTCTTTGATCGTGGGCGCGCTCATGGTTGGTTCCTTTCCGAGGCCGGAAAATATTATTTCAGGTAACGTTCCAGAAAATTCATCATGTCAGCCGACAGCTTGGCTTCCACCTTGACATCCTTGCCTGTAAAAGGATGCTTGAAAGATATTTCCGCCGCGTGCAGGGCTGTTCGCTTGAACTTAAGGTCATAGTCCTTGCGGAAAATGTATTTGTTCTCACCGACGATCGGGTTGCCGATCCCCTTGAAATGAAGGCGCAGCTGGTTGGTCCGCCCGGTGATCGGCTCCGCCTCGACGATGGTGAACTGCTTGCGGAACTCAAGGACCTTGTATTTCGTGAAAGCGTCCTTGGCCCCCGCGTCGGGCAGGAATTTATCCGCGAACGCGTCCTTGACGGGAAGGCTGATGGTCCCCGCCGGGCGGGTGACCCTGCCATGCACGAACACGATATATTTCTTGTGGACCAGTCGCTTATGGAACAACCCCATCAGCGCCTGCTGGCTGGCCTTGCCCTTGGCAAAAAAGATCACGCCTGAAGTTTCCCGGTCAAGCCGGTGGCAGGGATGCAGCTTCGCCCCCGGGACCCCGTTGACCTCCTCCCGGTAGAACGCGTTCACCTCATCCTCCAGGCACTGTTCTTTCTCCTGACGGGCAGCGGCGGACACGCTCAACAGGCCGGCGGGTTTGTAGAACGCCATAAAATGCTCGTCCTCGTATAAGACCTTGACGGGTTTTCCCGACGTATACCGCTTAGACATGGGGGTCCTCTTCATCCGCGCCGAAGCGCTCCTGCAAGAGCCGCGTCAGCCGGTTGAGCTTCACAATGATGATCACGGGGAAAACGATCAGCCACATCTGAAAAAGGAGGGCCAGAAATACCTGCGCGGAAGTGACCGAAATATTGAACGAATTTTCCATATTATCCTCGAATAGCTTTGAAGGGGATCAGCCCACTTAATTCTGACGAGCCTGTGTTTCCCTGCCGGCAAGGATACTGTCAACAAAATCAGCGAGGATGCCGCTGTCCCGGGGATGGATATCATTAAAGAATATGGCGGTGTTGAATGCGTCTTCACCAGGAATGTTCTCCGTGCGGACCACAACACCGCCACATGTGATCTTTTTCGTCGCACCCCTGCCCGCTTTTTTCATGGGCAGCAGCAAAATGATCTGCAGCTTCATCATGGGCTCAAGGAATTCGTTGACCCGGCAATAAACACCCGAGCAGCTTATATTCTTGCTCTCGGTAACAAGATCAGCTTTCGGCCCGCAGATCTTCAACGGGATATTGTTGTCAACACGCGGATAACGACGCTGTTCTTTCGATGAATTACCGTTCACGCTTTCTCCTTGCTTCACATGGACCTCACATAACTGCCGATCGTCCCGCGCTGGGAAACAGCCTCGTCATTGAACTGCAGCCCCAGCTGGTAAACTTCCGCCATGGGATTATACCGCACCCAGACCACGCGGCCTTCAACCTCCACGATCTTTGCGCAATCCTCAAGCTGTATCCTGACGGCCACCTTGGTGCCGATCGGGAAGAATTCAGAAGAAATGAACCTTACCCCGCCCTGGCTCAAGTCCTGGGCGACATAATCAAAACAATTATCACTGGCAACAGTATGGAACCTCAGGGGCCGCTTGAACGGAACACGAATGTATTGCCTGCTGTCCACGCTCCTGGAGACTGTGTCCATAACTTTTTCCTTTTATGTTAAATAATTATAACACAGAAGAAAATCGTCCATAGCAACTTTTAGACGATTTTTAACCTTCGCTGCCTTCCTGTTATATAATGTTTTTCATGTACAAACAGTTCTACGGCTTCAAAGAGAACGCTTTTAATATCACCTCAGACCCGGCCTTCTATTTCGAAAGCGACCAGCATAAGGAAGCCTACGCGCACCTTCTTTACGGCATCAAGAACCGCAAAGGCATCATTTCCATGACCGGCGAGGTCGGTACCGGAAAAACCACCCTTTGCCGCATCCTTCTTAACCAGATAGACGAAAAGATCAAGACCGCCTTCATCCTTAACCCCAGCTTCTCACAGATACAGCTCCTGCAGCTCATCACCAAAGACCTGGGGATCCCGCTGCCGGCAAGGACGACCAACAAGCTTGACCTCATCAACACCCTTAACCAGTTCCTGATCGATGAAACATCCAAAGGGCATAACGTGGCCGTCATCATTGATGAGGCGCAAAACCTCAATATCCACCAGCTTGAACAGATCCGCCTGCTCTCCAATCTTGAAACGGAAAAAGACAAGCTCCTGCAGATCATCCTGGTCGGCCAACCGGAGCTCCTTGACAAGCTTAAGAAACCATCCCTGCGCCAACTCAACTCACGCGTCGGCGTGCGTTACCATATCCAGCCGCTCGCGCGGGACGAGGTAAAAAAATATATACGCCACCGGCTGGCCATAGCCGGGGCGCCGCCCGGACTGGAATTCACCGACACGGCCATTAACGAAGTTTTCAATGCCTCCAAAGGGACCCCGCGGATCATCAACATCCTCTGCGAACACGCGCTATTAGCCGGATTCGTAAATGAAACCATGACCATCAACGACGAGATCATCAAAAGCGCGGCCCGGGAGGCTTTGGGGTAACATGAGCATCATCCACGACGCTTTGAAAAAAGTCCAGCAATCCAGGCCCGAGAATATGCCAGGGCCCGCAGTGTCAGCACCGGTCCAACCTCGAACGCCGGATCATGCCAATGTTACAGACAAAATAAATATCCCTCTTCTGGTGGCCGCTATTTGCGCCGCTATCGCCATGCTTTTTGCGGCGCTGCCGCATGTCGCTGCACGAAAGCCCGCCGCCATCATTGAGACGGCCAAACCCAGTATCATGCCGCAACCCGCGCCCAAGACCCAGCCCCAGACAGTCATGCCGTTCTTCCCTTCGGCGCGCACCCTGGCCAAAGCCCTGGCGGGTGCCGTGGCCGTGCCTACGGTCCCATCCGGGGCTCAGGACGTATCCGTCAAGGAACCGCCGCCCCGTAACCCCATAGACCCGAATGATCCATTGGGAAGCCTTCAGATCGAGGGTGTGCTGGAAAGAGGCGGGAAGAAGACCGTGCTGATCAACGGCAATATCTACGAGGAAGGCCAGACCATCTACGGCCGGATCATCATGCAGATCTCATTCGACGAGCTGACCGTTATCGAGAACGGCCGCAAACGCGTCCTGCGGATCAAACCCTGATAAGCCCTTTGACAATACCGGCAACAAATTCCTGGGGAACGGCTCCAGCAATGACAGCGCGCCCGATGCCCCGCGCCAGGACAAAACGGATCTTCCCGCCCTCGAACTTCTTGTCGAACCTCATCGCTTCCAGGACCTTGCCCAGCGTCGCGCCGCGGATCTCCTGAGGAAGGCCGATCCCTGAAAGGAGCATTTCAACGCGCAACGCATCCCGCGCCGGCAAAAGCTGCGCGGCGACCGACATGCGGCACGCCACGCGCATGCCCAGGGCCACAGCTTCGCCGTGGTTATAGCGCCGATACCCGCAAGCCGTCTCGACCGCGTGACCCGCGGTATGCCCGAAATTCAAGATCGTGCGGATACCTTTGGTTTCCTTTTCATCCTCCGCAACGACGCCGGCCTTGATGGCCGCGCACGCAAGGACCACCCGCGTCAGCGCGGCCCGGTCACGGCCCATGAGGGGGGTAACGTTAGCTTCCAGAAAATCGAAAAGTTTTGCATCCGCGATGACACCATATTTGACCGCTTCCGCAAGTCCGTTGCGCAATTGACGGTCTGACAGCGAAGAAAGAAGTGCGACATCCGCCCAAACAAGCTTCGGCTGGTAGAACGCGCCGACAAGGTTTTTTCCCTCAGGAAGGTCCACCGCGACTTTACCGCCGATGGCGGAATCGATCTGCGCCAGCAACGTCGTTGGCACCTGTACAAAAGGTATCCCCCGTTTGTACACAGCAGCCACAAAACCCGCCAGGTCACCCACCACGCCGCCGCCAAGTGCGACAATAAAGGGGCGTTTATCCGCCGCGTAGCGGGTGATCTCCTTGATAAGGCCTACCGCGACAGCAATGCTCTTGCTGCGCTCTGAATCCGCGACCTCAAGGACCTTGACCGTGAATCCGGCCTTCAACAACCCCTTGGTCAATGCCGCGCCGTAAAGCCCGCGGACCAAAGGATTGGTGACGATCACGGCATCGGTGCCGAGCCCCTGCCTTTTTACCGCGGCAGGGAATTTGTCAAGGATGCCATGGCCCACGACGATCGGATACGGTGCATCTTTAAGCGCTACCTGAACTGTTTGCATCATCACACCCCCATCCAGTGTGCTATGTAAAAAATGAACCGGTCAAGGAAATTTAGCCACCCCATATTGAGCATCACAAAAACAAGGACCACACCGACAAAATTATCCAGGCGATTGACGTACACCAGCATCCGCCGCGGAAGGATGGCATAAAGGATCCCCGATCCGTCCAGCGGTGGGACAGGGACCATGTTGAACACCGCCAGTCCCAGGTTCAAAAGGACAGCTGTCGCAAAGACCTCCTGCCCAAGGGGGTTATGGACAAAAACCAGCGCTTTCGCGAACACGAACGCGATCATCACGTTCATCAACGGCCCTGCAAGGCGCACGAGCATGATATCGCGCCGGGGATGGCGCAGATTGTTGGGATCGAACGGGACCGGCTTGGCGAACCCAAAAATGATCGGGCTCCTGGTCCACCCCAGCGCGTAGGGCAGGTACAGCATCAGCGGCACAAGGACAGTTCCAAAGGGGTCGATATGCTTGAGAGGATTAAGGGTCAAGCGTCCCATATTCCGGGCCGTCCTGTCCCCCAGCTTATCCGCGGACCAGGCATGCGCGTACTCATGCAGGACGATGGCAGGCACGACAACACAAATAAAGATCAACGGAATGATTATCATCAAAGGGAAAGCTTGATCCGGGTAACAGCCAATGTCACGGCGTCACGCGCGGGTTCATCCTTGGGAGTGCCGCGGACAACAACCCTGGCCCCAATAAAACCGTCCAGGAACGCATGGTCTCCAACAAGAAAGACCAGGTGTTCCTCCCCTTTGGGACCAACCGTCAATTTATATCCGTCAAGCCCATCCTGTGGGATGGTGGCCTTGACCAGGACCCCTTGGGCCTCATACTGGCCGTCAGCAACAGGCGTCAATGCCGCGAACCTCGCCGCGTGCTTGCGCTGAGCATCCTCTTTATCCGCATTGGCCCTTGCCGCCGCATCCGAAGGGTCAGCGAAAGGCCGGGATGGGACCTGGGAACTTTTGAATTCCAGGAAATCTTCACGGATCCAGCCATTGGCCTTGGCCAGCGGACGTATCCACAACCAGTCATTCTTGTTCTCTTTGATGAAAAACTGGTCGCCACGAACAAGTTGCCCGACAATAGCCGCCCCGGTATTCGCCCGCGCGCGGATATTCACACGGTCACCGGTGACCTGCCCGACATCAACAGCCAACAGCTTGACGTAATCCATCTTCACGAACATCGACGCGCCCTCCGGGAGACGGACCTTGTACCAGGAATACTGCTTCCCAACGACAATAAGGTCATCCCCCTTATGGACAACGCCCAACGATTCATAATTATTGCTTTGCCCGGCGCGGATATTGACATGATCGGCCGTGATCCGGCCCACGAAGGGGATTTTGGGCGACGTCGTGACGGGCTCTGCTTGGGCGAAAAGAGGAAGGCAGAAGATAAAACACACGGAAACAACTGCGACCAACGGACGTGTGGACATAATTTGCCAGGCCCTAACCCGCATCTTGAACAGGAAAATAAAATACGCCGTGTTCGCTTATTTCTTGGCGCCGCCAGCCGGTTTGGCCGCCGGTTTGGCTGCTGCAGAAGCTGCCGCCGGAGCCGCTGCGCCGTCTTTCGCAGCCGCACCTGCCGCTTCCTTGGCCTTCTTCTTGCCAGCCTTGACACGGACCTGCTGGGTCTTGGGAAGGTTGGTGACGGTACTTGCGTCAGACCACTGGCCTTTTTTCATAAGTTCATTGATGCGTTCGATACGCGTGAGGACCGTCCTCTGCGCCGCACCAGCCTTGTCGATACGAAGCGATGAATGAAGTGACATTTTACAATCTCCTGACTAAAGAATCACGATAAAGACTTTTTAACTGCCTTCTGGTATCAGAGGAATCTTCTTTTCTCTGGAAGTTCCCGACACACACGATGGTATAACTTCCTTTCGGAAGTACATACACATCCTTGAACCCTTTTTGCTTGAGCACGTCAGCCGCTCGCTGAGCCGGCCCCTCATTCTTGTAAGTCGCCACCTGCACGGTATAGGCGCCGCTTCCGGCAACAGCCGTTGCCGCGGCCGCAGGGGCAGCTCCAACATCAACCACGGGCTTGCCTTTGACCATGGTCTGCGATGAAAGCGCCGGAGCCTTCATCTTCTGACTGTCAACCGACGACACCTTTGCGTCATCTTTAACAGTGTCCCTGTCGTTCTTCGCGGCAGGGACATTCGCGGCCACCGTCTCAGATGACTCAGGCGCGCTCAAAGCGATCTTTTTCCCGCGCTCGATCCCCATCGCGAAAGAAAAGATGACCATCATTATAGCCACGATCGATAAAATTACAAGATTTTCCAAAGAGAGGCTGATCTGAGCCGCCATATAACGCGGCTGCAGATTTTCCCCTTCCTTCCCAGAAGCCTGGGAAAGAAAGTCTATCTGTCGTTCTTTATAATTAATATTCATTGTAACTTTTGCCTTAATAAGATTGTATGAAGAATAATATGATTATAGTTTTATTTACGAACTGTGCTCAAGAAATTTCTGAATTTTTTTTCTTTCGACAACGCGAGGAAAACATCCACGACATGGGGGTCGAACTGGGTGCCGCTGTGGCGCCTGACCTCACGAAGGGCCTCGTCAACCGTCAGGCGCTTGCGGTAGGGCCTCCCCTGCACCATGCTTTCGAACGCGTCGACGACCGACATGATGCGCGCGCCCAGCGGGATCTGGTCCTTCTTGAGCCCCGACGGGTATCCTGTACCGTCATATTTCTCGTGCAGGTAAAGCACGACGGGAAGGACCGGCTTGAGGAACTCAAAAGGCTTGATCAGGTCAGCGCTCTTGCGGGGCAAATTACGGATCACCTTGAACTCCTGCGCCGACAACTGCCTCTTTTTCGCGAGGATCTGGTAAGGGATGTCGATCGCGCCGACGTTATGAAGGACGCTGGCATAATAAAGATTGTTCGCGCTCTCCTGGTCCATCCGCAATCTCTGGGAGACGGCCTTGACGATCTTGAAATATACCGGGCTGTGCAGGCGGTAATGAGGGTTCTGTTTCTCCAGAAGCGTCCTCACCAGCTTCATCGCCTCGAGCAGGATCTTCTGTTGCTGTTCCGAGAACTGGAGGTTCTTGATCGCCGTCACGGACTGCTCCGCGAAGATCGTGAACATTTCACGATCATAGTCGTCGAACGGCGGTTCATTGTCCTTGCGCTTGATGATGATCGCCCCGATGCACTCGTCGGTAACAAGAGGCATCCCCATCATCCGCTCGTCGAAGATCGACGCCCCTTCGGTGACGCTTTTTTCCCGGGCGCTGACGCGCTTGAGCTCGCCCGGCTTTGTGACGATGTAATTGATCTCGTTATTAAAAACCGCGATCATCGCGAGTTTCTGGCTGTCGGGAGCAAGGAGGTAGATATTGGCCGACGTCGCCTTGACGAACTGGCACAAAAGCCGTGTCAGCCTCAGGGAGAGCTCTTTCAGGTTCGGCGTCGAATTCACCAGGCGATACACAATGTGCACCGCCGAGATGATCTGTTTATACTTTTTTGTAAGGCTCGAAGAATCGTTTATATTCATCCAATGCCGCCCTGTCGGTCATTGCCGCGATGTAATTGCACACAACCATATGTTTTTCCTTGTCGGAATAGCTGCGCGCTCTGTCAAAAACATCATACGGCAACTGCTTGGGATTGTCCAGATAGACATCAAAAAGCTCGTTAAGGATCCGGCGGGCCTTGGAAGTCATGCGCTCCACCCGCCAGTGGTGATACACTTTTTCGAATAAAATATCCTGCAACTGCGCGCGTTCACGGACCATCTTGACGGAAAAATCCACACTGCCCTTGCCCTGTTTCTTGGCCAGGTCTTCGAGCGACTTGCCGGCATGGCCCTCAAGGCGCTGCGACGTGGCCGTCAACAGGTCCTGGACCTGCATGTCAATGAGGGCACGCACCACCTGGTATTTGAACATCGCATCGGTGGCCACAAGTCCGGGCCTCTTGATCCCCTCCACGGCACGCCTCCAAAGGCTGCTTTCCTGGAGGTCCTCAGCCGTAATGCAGCCGGAGGTCAGCCCGTCGTCAATGTCATGGTTCAGGTACGCCAGTGAATCCGCCTTGTCCACCACCTGGGCTTCCAGCGAACACGCCCTGACCTTGAGCTTCCGGGCGAACTCCCGGGCTCCGACGACACTTGAACCGGAGATCTTGTCATACAGCGACTCGTGCTTAAGGATCCCGACGAGGACCTCCACCGTGAGGTTGAGGCCGTCAAAATGCGGATAGCGTTTTTCAAAACGCGTCACGACATCAAAACTCCGCCGGTTATGATTGAACCCGTCGAGCCCCGCTTTCTTCAGGCGCTGGTCGAGGGCGGCTTCCCCCGCGTGGCCAAAAGGCGGATGACCCAGGTCATGGGCCAGTGCGACCGCCTCGATAAGGTCCTCATTAAGGCAGAGGTTGCGGCCGATGCTGCGCGCCAGCTGGGCCACCTCAAGGGTATGCGTGAGGCGCGTGCGGTAATAATCATTCTCAAAAACTATAAAGACCTGGGTCTTGTACTCAAGCTTGCGGAAAGCTTCACTGTGGACGACGCGGTCACGGTCGCGCTGAAAGCACGTGCGGCTCGCGTGTTCCGTCTCATCGAACTGCCGCCCCCAGGACGCACTCGCGTGCGACGCGTACGAAGCCAGCAGCCTATCTTCGTTCTTTTCTATGTCGACCCTTGTTCTCATTGATGATCCGTTCATAGGTGTCTTCCAGTGATATCGGGATCACTTTTGTCCCGAATAACGCCGGAAGGAAATTAACGTCACCCGACCAGCGCGGGACGACATGGATATGGAGATGTTCGGGAATGCCGGCCCCTGCCAAATGGCCGACGTTCATCCCGACATTGAATGCCTGGGGGTTGAATGCCTTGCGGCACATGGCCTTGACCTTGATGAGCGCGTCCATCAAGTCCGTCCGCTCATCCTGGCTCAGCTTTTCGAGGCTGTCGACGTGACGCTGCGGCAGCACAAGCGCGTGCCCGCCGTTGAAAGGATAAATATTCAAAACACCGAACGAATGTTCCGTGCGAAGGAAAATATAACGCTCCCTGTCCTTGTTCTCTTTCAGGATACGGCAGAACACACAGCCTTTTTTCCTGGCCTTGCTTACCTTCTCGACATACGTCTTGCGCCAGGGTGCCCAGAGAACATCCATTATCCCAGCCTCACGATCTTAGCTTTGACCTTGCCGTCCTTTAATTCCAGGACTCC
This sequence comes from Candidatus Omnitrophota bacterium, assembly GCA_903861305.1. Lineage (GTDB taxonomy): Bacteria > Omnitrophota > Gorgyraeia > Zapsychrales > Fredricksoniimonadaceae > Fredricksoniimonas. The sequence continues at coordinate 16,183 of CAIOTT010000022.1, forward strand.
GTAGGAAAGATACGGTGAACGAATAGTGTCCGTCGGGCTTCCGGGATTAAAGAAAAGAACGCCATCCACCATTTCATTGTACGGCTCATGGGAATGACCGAACACGACGACCTGCACGTCCTGCCCCTTGAAAAGCCTGCCCAGCCGCGCCGCCGTACCCTTCGGACTGCCATCGCCATGAACAAGGCCGACGCGGACCCCCTCACATTCAAAGACCGTTTGCTTCGGCAGGGCATCGTGCAACGCCGCCCCGTCCATATTGCCATGGACCGCGCGGATATCCTTCATCGCCTTTAGCTGGCGGTAAACCTCGAGATCGGAAAAATCACCGGCATGCACGATCATGTCCGCGCTGCGGATGTCCCTGATAAGGGCTGCAGGCAACGGGCTCGAATGCGTGTCAGAAAGAACAATGATCCTCATGAAACGATGTAAGGCTTGTCGTAAAGGCTCATCAGGGAATTAAGTTCCGGTTCGTTCCATATCCACATGCGTTCCTCCAGCGCCTTGAGCTTCGCACCCTCATCAAGCGCGGAAAGCGACACGATAACGCAACGGCGCGGGCGGATGCCCAGCTTGCGCGCCTCCTCGGCAATGGCATTAATATCTCCCTCGGCAAGAGGATCCTTCCTGAGAACAAGCAGCCAGGGGCCTTCCTCGGTTTCGGCCTGCAGCACATCAAAATAATTCCCGCAGCGGTTCCTGATCTTCAGGGGTTTGACATCCGTGAACACCGGAAGCCTGTAAAGATGACCGTGCAGGCTGAGGATCTCATTCTCGAAACAGCGGACGAGCTCCGTCACCCGGGTTGAAAGGTCCTTGCGGGCCGTCAACTGAAAATCATTGACCGCACGGGTCACCTCATCCTTGAATTCCTTGATCTGACGGCCGGGTTCCATATCCACCGCCTTGATACGGCGCTGGAACACATACTTGACCCAGTAACGAAAAAGCTTGTCCTTGATGTAGAAATAAGTGCCGTTCTTTTCAACGATGTCCTGCTCGATCAGATAGCCAAGCTTCTGGGTAACCGGGCCCTGTTTGGCGGCAAGAACGTCCATGATCTCCTTGGTTTTGTGCGTGCCGTTGGCCAGCGCAAAAAGGATGTCCATGACAAGGCGGTTCGCGCGCCCGGAACAAATGCGGTCAACAACAAGCTCAAAATGCCGGCTCAACGCGCCCCAGCGGCTGAAAACAAGGTTCTCAACAGCCTGGACAACAAGCGGCGCGTACACTTCCTGCTGCTTGTAGATCGCACTCAGATTAAGAAGTTCATGGAGGAGGATGTCCAGATAAAGAGGCCGCCCGCCGGTAAAGTCAGCCAGGAAATTACGCAGGGACAAACCCATGCGAACGTCAGCCATCCGCTGTTCAATGAAATACTGACTGGCTTTGAGGTCGAACGGCTGGACGTTCACGATCTCGAAATTCCCGAATAAAAGCATCAACTTCTCGGAGAGGATCTTCTTGGCAAGCTCTTCGTAAGAACTGGTGATGATAAAAAGGCATTTTTTCTGGGTCGTGATGCTGTCGGCAAGAAGCTTAAAAGGCTCGGGAACACCAAGATCCTCAAGCCGGTGGAATTCATCAAGGATGAAAACGCACGTCACCCCCGACTCGCGGATCAGCATGTCCGGCAAACAAAGGGCTGCCTGGTATGCCTCGGCAAAACGCCCCTTCTCGACCAGCGCGGAAGCCTCGACCGCAGCCGCTGCCGTACACGGAATGAACGGCCGCACCGTCTGGGCCAGCAACGGCAAAGACTCCTGCAAAGGCAGTCCTTTGATGCGCGCGTACTGATAGAGGATGCTGCGCGTCGCCCTGGAAACGAAATAATGGATATCCCGCCCCTCAAGATCAAGATAAAGAGGGACAACCGCATTATCATCAAGGTCATTTAGGAATTTAAGGAGGATGGTGCTTTTACCGATATAGGAGCTGCCGATAAAAGCGAGGTTCTGGCGGCAGCCTTCTTTAAGGTCGCCGACGCGTTTGCGGATCAAATCCAGGATATCTTTTCTGCCGCAAAAATGGGTCATGTCAGAAATCTTGCCTTGATTTATGGCAGATAAAGCAACGGGTTCGTTGCCTTGCTGCCTTTGCGCACTTCAAAATGCAAATAAGCCAGATCACCGACCTGCGCGACCTTCCCGCCACGCAGGACATGATCGCCGAGACCGACCATCAAGCGGGCATTGTGCGCATAAACGGTAAAGAAGCCATCGCCGTGATCGAGAATGACCGTTTCCCCATACCCGGCCAGGCGGTCTGCCAGGACCACACTGCCATCGCGCGCCGCCTTGACGGCATCCCCGTCAGCCACCCTGATGTCAATGCCCTCGTTTACCGCCAGGCCGCGATGATCCTGGAAATACGACACCACCTTGCCCATGACGGGCCAGGCGTAATCCGATGAGTTTTCCGTCAAAGATGGAACAACAACCTCCCGGACGCTATCCGCTCCGGGAATAAATATAAGCTGGTTCTCTTCGATGGATGCCGTACTGGGAATGCCATTGGCTTGAATGATGCTTTCAACAGGGACTTTATAGGTTTTGGCGATACGCCAGAGCGTTTCACCCTTACTGACCTTATGCTGAATGCCTTTCTTCAGCGCTGGCTTTGTCGGAACACCCGCCGATGTGCCAGCCGGCGCCACCGTCGGCGCGTGCACCGTGGCACAGCCGGCCAAAAAGAAAACGGCCCCTATGGCGGCGCATGCACGAAAAAGAATTCTTATCAATAAGACCATGTAAAAAATCTTGGAGCGAGAGACGGGGATCGAACCCGCGTAGCCAGCTTGGGAAGCTGGAATTCTACCACTGAATTACTCTCGCGTAAGTAAGCTGTTATCCCGATGTCAAAGCCCTTTTGAGCTCCTTCGCCACGCGCGCAGGATGCCGCGCAAGAAGGATCTCCCGGCAAACCGCCACCCTTGTCACGCCATGCGCGCGTACAAGAGGGATATTACTGCGCGTGATCCCGCCGATAAAAAAAACAGGGATCTTCGCGCGGCGGACTGCTTCAGCCAACAGTTGCAGATCCATCGCGGAACGCCCGGGCTTGGTCAATGTCTTGAAAACGGAACCGAACCCCGCATAATCAGCCCCATCCCGCTGGGCCTGGGCAAGATGCGCCAGGGTCTGACAGGACTTGCCAACAATAACCTTGCGCCCGACGATCGCGCGCGCCACGGCGACAGGAAGATCATCCTGCCCCACATGCACGCCCGAAGCTCCCGACGCCACGGCGATATCGGCACGGTCATTAACGATGAATGGTACCCGGCCTTTCAAATAGCACTGGGCGCGCCTGATGAACGCGACCGACTTCAAAACTGTTCCCAATTTATCACGAAGTTGGACAATGTCAACCCCGTTGTTGACCCCTGCCTGGAGCACATCCCACAGCCGCGCGTGATCACAGACTTGCGCGTCCAGGATCAGATAAAGGCTAGATCTTTGCCAGGGTCTCTTTTTCAATGTCATAGACCTCATACCGCAATTTCTTAAACCGGTCCGCCGCACGGGCGTCCTTGAGCTTCGCGAACTCTTCAAGGACACGCAACGACTCCTTGACGCGCTGGGCATTGGCATAATAAATATCACCGACATCGCCACGGCTCGATTCCCGCTTGATCGTCCCGCGGCCGACATCCGTCTTGATATCCCGCGCCGCAACAATATTTTTTAACCCGAACCCGGACACGGCCGCAGTAACGCCATGACGGATCTTCTTGAACCGGGCTGTAACCTTTGGATCATCCCGAAGGAAACGAAAAATATCCTCGCAGACCCGCAGTCCTTCCTTGGCACGGTTATAATTGGCATCGATCACGCGTTCTATCTGGGGATGTTTCAGGCGAGAAGGCATTGCCGCCGGATCTTCTCGATGATACTGGTCGTGGACAAATGATCGATATAAGTGATGAACTCGACGCGGCCGCCGTTGGCCTTGACGGTATCGCTTCCCGCGACCTCCTTGCCTTTCCAGTCAGCACCCTTGATCAGGACCTCGGGCTTGACCGCCTTGATCAGCGCGGAAGGCGTGGGTTCATCAAAAATAACAACAAAATCAACGCACGCCAACCCCGCAAGGACCGCTGCCCGCTGGTCCTGGGGCACGATCGGCCTCTCCGGCCCCTTATTAAGGGAGCGCACCGACACGTCACTGTTAAGCCCGACCACAAGGACCCTGTCCTGCTTCTTGGCTGTTTCAAGATAACTCACATGGCCGTAGTGAAGGATGTCAAAGCAGCCGTTGGTAAAGGCGATACAGCGCCGGCGGCGCAACGATGCCAGCTTCTTGATGAGGACAGGGAGTGTGACGATCTTATCCGAACTTTTCATGGGATGAAAGCGTCCTCCACGACCTCGCAGATGGCATGAAAGATCGCAATATGGGATTCCTGGATGCGTGCCGTTACCGGAGAAGGAACAACAATACTGATATCAGCGGCCGCGGCGGCCGGGCCTCCATTACCTCCCGTGAACGCCACGGTCGTAATGCCACGGGCCTTGGCCGTTTCAAAAGCTTTCAGAACGTTCTTTGACTTGCCGCTCGTCGATATCCCAAAAGCGACATCGCCCTTGCGTCCCAACCCTTCAAGCTGGCGGGAAAAAACAATATCATAGCTGTAATCATTCGCCAGGCACGTAAGGACCGATGTGTCGGTCGTGAGCGCCATAGCGGCCAGGGCGCGGCGCTCCTTCTGGAAGCGGCCGATGAATTCTGCGGCCACATGCTGGCTGTCCGCCGCAGACCCCCCGTTGCCAAAAAAGAAAAGGGTTCCCCCCGCCTTGAGGCAGTCGATCGACGCCTGCGCCGCCTTCTCTACGGCGCCAATGTTGCTGTCGATCGCCTGCTGCTTGACGGCAATAGAATCCTGGATAATAGAACGGATCTTGTTTTTCATAGGATACTCAATCAGCGCAAAAGACCTGGGCGATCTCATACAGTTCCATATCCACCCGCTTGCGCTTGGTAACAGGTTCTTCAAGGTCAACGGACCGGATCTTGTTGTTCTGGTAACTCACCATATGGCCGAACTTCCCGTCCCTGACAAGTTCAACGGCCTTGACCCCGAACCGCGTCCCCAGGATACGATCAAAAGCCGTCGGCGCCCCGCCGCGCTGGATATAGCCAAGCACGCTGACACGGGTCTCATACCCGGTCACATCCTCGATCATATGGGCCAAACGCTCGCCGACACTGCCAAACTTCCTTTTTTCAGGGCCGCTTACAGCCTCGGGATCTGCCTCGGCATCGATCCGTGTTCCTTCAGAAATAACAACAATAGAAAAAGATTTCCCGCGGCGATGACGGTTGCGGATGGCATCACAGACCTTGTCCACTTCAACCTTGATCTCAGGGATAAGGATCACATCCGCGCCGCCGGCAAGGCCCGCCTCGACCGCGATCCAGCCCGTGTAATACCCCATGACCTCGATGACCATGATGCGGTGATGGCTTTCCGCGGTCGTGTGCAAACGGTCGATCTGCTCGGTCGCCACCTGGACCGCCGTATCAAAACCGAACGCGTAATCGGTCCCCGACAGCGCGTTATCAATGGATTTCGGTATCCCGACGACCTTGACGACCCCCTGCTTCTGCAATTCAAACGCAACACCGAGGGTCATTTCACCACCGACAGCGATGAGCGCGTCCATGCCGTTACGCTTGAAATTCTCGCGGATCTTCTCGACATTCTCGTGATTTTTCAAAGGATCCATACGGCTCGTCCCGAGGATGGTGCCGCCGCGGTCCAGGATCCCGGACACAGCGCGGGTATCAAGGACGCGCGTGTCATTATCGACCAACCCCTGCCACCCGTTCTTGATGCCCGTGATGACATAGCCTTCCTGCATGCCCTTGTAGACTACGGCACGGATAACAGCATTCAATCCGGGGCAATCCGCCCCGCCTGTAAGGATGCCGATCTTTTTCATGGGTGTGATCTCTTCCTCAAGCCCTGTAACCGTGGAACGGGACAGAACTTAGGCCCGCCTGATCGTCGACATCATTCCCCCGGCCCTTGCGGACCGCGTCAGTGGCGATCTTGACGACATGGACGCTGATATTGACCTGTTCGTCGTTACCGATGACATCCTGGATCTTGCGTTTAATGAGGCTCTGCAGCTCCGCGGTCATTTCAGGGATGTTCACATCCGAATGAAGGACCAGGCGTATGTCCACGTCCAGACCGTTCTTTGTTGAGGCGATATTCGGACGGATCTCCTTGATCTGCGGCGTATGCACTACGACACGGCGGATAAGGTCTTCAATGGCTGACAGCGAAATGGTGACGCGGCCGAGCGGATTCTCAAAATGGATCAAACGCTCCTGCTGCTGGCGGCCAAAAATGATACGTGCCAGGACAAGGCTTGTCAGCATGATGGTCGCGATCACAACAGCGGTCAGCATGCCCGCCTTGCTGTCAACATAAATGAATCTGACAAGGTTCAAATACTGGTAGAAATCAATGACGTGGGCCAAAACCAGAAGCGCGGTCACTCCTGCCAGCGTGATCACAAACACGTAAAAGAATATCGCCAACCGGATAAAAAAATTCATGGGTCAACCCCTTTCAATGCCCTGGATGCTCACATCCACATCTTTCAGATTTATGTCCGCCATCTTTTCAACAGCGGTCATGACGACATCCTGGACCCGGCGGGAAACATCCGCGAGGTTGATCCCGTAACGCACAAGGACCTTTACCACGACACTGACCTGGCCGGCCGCATCGACCCTGACCTCGACCGCGGAATTCTTGCGGACGCCAAAAACAGCGCAAATATCTTCCAGAGGAACGTTGCGCGCCATGAAAACACCGTCGATCTCCATCACCGCAGCCACGCAAATATCCGCGATCACACGCTTATGCACCTGGATAATGCCAAGATTGATCTTGTTCTCAGGTCTCATGGGATCTCAACTTTCCCTTTTGGCCATTTTTTCAAGGAAATGCGTGGAAATATCGCCGCGAATAAAGCTGGGATTGTTCATGATCTGGATGTGCAGAGGGACCGTGGTCTTGATCGGCGAAATATAAAACTCATCCAGTGCCCGGCGCATGATGCGGACCGCTTCTGTCCGGTCTTTCCCGTGAACAATAAGCTTGGCGACCATCGAATCATAGTAAGGGCTGATCTTGTAACCCGTATAAATATGGGTATCCACACGCACGCCGGGACCGCCGGGAATGTTGAGCTGTTCCACTTTCCCGGGACACGGGATAAAATTGTTGTCCGGGTCTTCGGCGTTGATACGGCACTCGATGGCATGCCCTTGTATCTTCACATCCTCCTGCTTGATCTTGAGCTTCACCCCGCAGGCAGCCTTGATCTGCTCCTTGATGAGATCGATCCCCGTGATCATCTCGGTCACCGGGTGCTCGACCTGGATGCGGGTGTTCATCTCCATAAAAAAGAATTCTTCGTTCTTGTCGAGCAGGAACTCCACCGTGCCGACACCGCGGTAATTGGCCGCCTTGGCACATTTGACCGCCGCCTCACCCATCTTGCGGCGCAATTTGTCGCTCAATGCCGGCGAAGGGGATTCCTCGATCAACTTCTGGTGCCGGCGCTGGACCGAACAATCACGCTCGCCCAAATGAATGATGTTGCCGTGGTAATCGGCCAGGATCTGGAATTCGACATGGCGCGGGTCGGTCACATAACGCTCAATATAGACATTCGGGTTCTTGAAATTCGCTTCAGCCTCGGCCTGGGCCATCTTGAGGGAATTCACCAGCGTAACGTCATTATGGCACACGCGCATGCCTTTGCCGCCGCCGCCCGCCGTGGCCTTGATGATAACGGGATATTTGATCTGCTTGGCGATGGCCAGGGCCTCTTCGGGGCTTTTGACGATGCCTTTGCCGCCGGGAGTCTGAGGAACACCGGCCTTGCGGGCCGTTTCCTTGGCCGTGATCTTGTCACCCATCATACGGATCGTCTCAGGCGTCGGCCCGATGAACTGGATCTTGCAGGAATCGCAGATCTCCGCGAAATGGGCGTTCTCTGACAAAAATCCGTACCCAGGGTGGATAGCCTCGACGTCCGTGATCTCGGCCGCGGAAATGATCGCGGGGATATTGAGGTAACTTTCCGCGCTGGTGGCCTTGCCGATACATACCGCCTCGTCAGCAAAACGCACATGCAGCGAATCACGGTCGACTTCGGAATAAACGGCCACGGTCGAAATGCCCATTTCCTTGCAGGCACGGATGATGCGCAGGGCGATCTCGCCGCGATTGGCGATGAGGATCTTGGAGAACATAAGAGGTCTCTTGGTTTCTAAATCACTTCGCCGGGTCAACACGGAACAGGACCTGGCCGAACTCTACCGGTTCGGTATTGTCCACGCAGATCTCGACCACCTTGCCGCGAACCTCTGACTTGATCTCGTTCATGAGCTTCATGGCCTCAACAATGCAGACGACCTGCCCTATCTCGACCGTTTGGCCGATCTCCACGAACGGGGCCGCTTCTGGCGAAGGCGCACGGTAAAACGTGCCCACCATCGGTGACTTGACGTCTTTGGATGTGCTGGATGCCGCCGGAGCCGTTTGCGCCGCGGGAAGTTCTGCCGCCCTCATGGCCGCAGCAGGGATGGAAGGGACCGAATACACAGCTGGCGCGTGTTCGACCGCCTTCTTCAGTTTTATCACCGTTCCGTCATGTTCAAGCTCAAGCTCGGCCAACCCATGCTCGTTCATCAGATCGATCATCTCTTTGACTTCTTTTAAATTCATCGTTTCACCCTTTCGACGTATTCCCCGGTGCGCGTGTCGATCTTGATATCTTCATCGACATTCACGAACAGCGGAACGAGGACAGTTGCGCCCGTCTCGATCGTGGCAGGCTTGGTGTTTGACTTCGTTGAATCACCCTTGACCCCGGGTTCGGTGCTGACGATCTTGGTAACAATGAAATTCGGCATCGCGACCTTAAGGACCTTATCCTGGTAGACGAAGCCGCTGATCTCCATGTTGTCCATCAAGAATTTTACCACATTCTCACCCAATTCATCACTGGAAACACGATGTTCTTCGAAGGTGGTCTGATCCATGAAATGATACATACCATCCGCGTTATATAAATACTGCAACCGGCGCTCTTCAAGCGGGATATCTTCCAGCGTCTCCGCGGAACGATATGTCCGTTCGACCGTATTACCACTCTTAAGATAACGCAGCCGGATACGGACAAATGCGCTCCCTTTGCCCGGCTTCACATGGCTGAAATCCACGATGGTACATATCTCTCCATCAACTTTCAATGCCATCCCTTTTTCAACTTCATTGATCGTGATTGACACTTAAGACCTCACATCCTTTTTTGGTTACAAGGACCATTTCTTCACAACGGATCCCGTATTCTCCGGGAAAATAAACACCAGGTTCAACCGTAAAGACCATGTTTTCCACAAGGATCGTCTCATTGCTGAGCGATATCCTTGGGGCTTCATGCACTTCAAGCCCTACACCATGCCCCAGCGAATGAGAGAACTTTTCCGCCAGGCCATGCTTCCTTAGAAAATTCCGCGCCGCGGCATCCACATCTTTAGCCATCACACCTGGCCGGATCACGTTGAACGCCTGCTGCTGGGCATCCCGGACAAGTGCCAGGTTATTTTTGTAAGAGGGCGGCATTCTACCCAAAAAGAACATACGTGTCAAGTCTGACTTGTAGCCTTTCAGATCCATCCCTAAGTCTATGAGAACAGGATCGTTATGACGCAAGCGACGGTCTGTAACACGCGCATGCGGATAGGATGAATTCGAACCTGAAGCAATGATCGGATCGAAGGCGAAAGAAATGCCTTTAGCACGAATAAATGTTTCGAACTGGTTCAGTATCTCGCGTTCACTCACGCCAGGCCTGACCCATGGCTTGATCATCTCATAGGCTTCAAGATCCAGCGCCAAAGACTTTCGCATGAGCCTGAGCTCTTCCTTGTCTTTGATCATCCGCAGGGATCCAACAGCCATGTCCGCCGAAATGAGCTTTATCTTATTCTTGCAGAATGACTTAAGACGATTATAGCCATAAACTGTCAAATGCCGCTCGTTCAACGCCAGGGACCGGACATTCTCTCGTTCACAGCAATGAAAAACCTCTTCAAAACAGGATCGTGTGAACTCAACAGGTGTGACCCCCTGGACATTCTTTCGAACAGCTTCTATATAGCGGCCATCCGTAATATAATAAACGTTCTCTGCCGTTACGAGGAGCCAGGCATCCAGGGCCTCATACTTGAGCAGATAACGGATGTCCACTGGATCGCTAACAAAAATAGCGTCCAATCCTGATATCTTAAGGCTGGCGGTCAGCGCGCGGATCCGTTCACAGGAGGACATGACGGTCAAGCTTTCAAAAGCCGGATAGCTGCCAGAAGACCTAATTCGTAGCTCTGGGGACCAAAACCGCTCACCTGACCCTGACAGACAGGTGCGATCATCGAATTATGGCGAAATTCTTCACGCTTGTAAATGTTCGATAAATGCACCTCGACAGCAGGCACATTAACACCGGCCAGCGCATCGCGGATGGCAATGCTGCTGTGCGTATAAGCGGCAGGATTGATGAGAATAGCGCCAAAACCTTCCTCCCTGGCCTTGCCGATGGCATCGACAATATCCCCCTCGTGGTTCGACTGAAGAAAGACCAGTTGGACACCTTTTTCCACCGCGATCTTTCCCAGGCTGGCATTGATATCCGTCAGGGTGACCGAACCGTAAATGGAAGTTTCGCGCTGGCCGAGCAAATTCAAATTAGGCCCATGGATAACAAGGATCTTTGTCATACTGCCTCCATTATCGACATTGCTTCTCAGGACTTGACCGCCTCATCCACCAGCATCACGGGGATGCCGTCACGGATCGGATATGTCAATGCGCATGGCGCGTTGGTGCAAACGATCCGGCCATCCTTTTCAATGACATCCGACTGGCAGGCCGGGCAGGCCAGGATCGACAACAACAAAGGATCGATCATGAAATGATCTTCTTTTCCTTGCCGGCCACTTCAACGAATTTCATCTGCAACTCATACGCTGTGCCGTCGATGAAGGCCTGTTCCTGATCCGTAAGATTCCCTTTGGTCTTCTCCTTGAGCATCAGCAAAGTGTCAATGATGAACTTGGCCTGGCGTATGTTCTTCTCGCTCTTGCCTGTCATCGGATTGGGGATCTCACCCAGGAATATCATGGCCTGATACCCCATGGACGTCATATAGGTAAAAAAGTTGACCGGTATCTCAGCCTCGGGCCCTTCCTCCGCAGACGCCTCGCCTTCACTGCAGCCGCAGCTGTCCCCATGCGCTTCATGGCCGTGACAACCGCAACCATCCGCCGGGTTCCCTGACTTTTCATTGGCCACAGCGTCTTTCCAGGATTCATCGACAAACTTATCATCACTCATGTTTTTTCCTTTTTTTGAAGTTCAAGATAGCACATCCCGGCTCAATCGGGCAAATCATTCTTCCTTATACTGGAAAGAAATGGACACGTTAAACGTCAACTCAGGATAATTCAGGTCTTTCGGGAAAGGCGGGAACGGCGCACCTTCCTGCACGCTCTTGAGGCCCACATCCCGCAGGAACCCGTTCGCCGCGCTTTTGGACTCGAGGACCTGAAGCCCCGAAAGCGATCCGTCAGATTTTATCACGAACGTCACGAAAACCTCGCCCATGCTGAGCTTGGTGTAATTGCTGTAAGCCCGGTCACGGATACGGTCACGCACGATCTGATAATACGTGACATACGAAGGCGTATTGATCTTGTCCGACTTGAGCATCGGAACGGATACTTCCTTGGTGACCTTGACACCCTTAAGCCTTTCAGGTTTTCGCTCGAACATCTGGACATTGTCCATGGCGCCGGGTTCTTCGGAGAAGGCGTCCGGCCGCGGCGGCTGGGGAACTTTGCCGTTATCAGGAAGTTTGACAGCTTCAACAAGCTTGTCCATCTGACTGGGCAGAGGCACCGCGACCATGGGCTGATCCCGCGGCGCAGGTTGGGGCTTGACGATACTGCAGAATACTTCCGACGGCTTCTTCCAGAGATCTTCACCATGACGGGTAATAAAGAAATGTGTAATGAACACGGCGTGGATCGCCAGGGATATGATGACCGCATAATAAAAGAATCTGTCACCCATAGAGTGCATCCACCCCGTTACTTGACGAACATTTCCCGCACGATATACACGATGAACCGCGCTGTATCAAAGAACGGGTTGATCTTGCTGACCTCTGCCCCGTAGATCGTCTTAACGGGGACCGAAGCGATGCGGTAGTGCTTCTTGCTGGCCTTGATAAGGACCTCTGACTCGATCTCGAATGCCGACGATGAAAGCTGGATATTGCGCAGGACCTCGCAGCGTATCAGGCGGTAGCCGCACTGGGTGTCATATATCTTCTGACGGCACACCAAAGAGATCAGCGTCGACATGATCTTGTTGGTGAGAAAGCGCACGAACGGCATGCCCTGGTGGTCCTTCATGCGATTGCCGCAAATAATGTCCGGCTTCTTGTCATTAAAAAAGTGGATGAACGCGTCAAGGTCCTCGACCGCGTGCTGACCGTCGGAATCCATGGTGATCAGTGCATCATAATCCAGGCTGATGATATGATCGAACCCGCGCTGAAGCGAAAATCCCTTGCCCTGATTCTTGAAATTCACAAGCACCGTGGCACCCGCGTCCCGGGCGCGCTGAGCGGAATCATCACTGGAGCCGTCGTCGATCACAAAAACATCAAGGCCCATGGCCCTGACACCTTTGACAACATCCGCGATGGTCCTCGCCTCGTTATGCGCGGGGATTAGAATGCATATTTTCGAATTCAACGCCAAACTCCCTGAACATGAGCCATTGTGTCGGATCTTCCTTGATCTTTTTCTCAATAACAACCACGTAGCGTCTCATCAACTCCAGCACGGCCGCATCGTCGCCACCCTCGGGTGGAAAGATCGGCTCTTCAAAGCACATGGAAAACCGCCCGTTGCCCTGGGGTATCAAAAAACACGGGATCACAGGGGCTCCCGTACGGCAGGAAAAGAATGCCGCCCCCTTGGGGATCAGTGTTTTTCTCCCAAAAAAATCCAGCGGCTCCCCGAAAGAACCAAAATCGCGATCCCCGAGAACAGCGATAAAATTACCTTTACGCAGGGCCCCCAGACAACGGCGCACCGCCATATTCGTCGGGACCACGGTGGCCCCGTGCGCTTCACGCTGACGGTTGAACAGCACATTCACCTTGGAGTTCTTGTGCGGCAACGCAATGACGGTCACCGGAAAACCAAGCTTATCCAGCACAGCCGCACCCATTTCCCAGTTGCCCACATGCGCGGTAAGCATGATACCCCCTTTGCCATACGCGGCAACGGTGTCAAGATACTGCCGGCCGATCAGGGTCACTTCATTTTTTACGAAATCATGGTCCACCGTCTTGTACATCAAAAAGAAGTCGGTCAAATAACGCCCGAAATTCAGAAAAACCTTGAGCGCCTCCTGTGTCAGGTCGTCCTGGCGCCCCGTGATCTGGCGAAGGTTATGGATGACCGACTCCCGGTCTCTCAACGAAAACCGAAAATGAAGCCTTGCCACGAATTCCGCGAACCGGTAAGCCCAACCGCGCGGAACAAGGTGGATGATGAAAAGCCCTGATTTATATAGCCAGTACTGGATCATACCCTGCGACAAGCCGCGCCACTTCATCCGCGGCAAAAGGTTTGCTGTTATCCCTCGCGGCCTGGGCCATAGTCCCCATCCGGTCGGGCGACTTCAGCAGAAGCTCTACCTCTTCCGCGAGATCCCCCAGATCATGCACGCGCACGGCAATGCCCTTTTCAAGAAGAAAATCAGCGTTGCGCTCCTCCTGCCCGGGAAGCGGGTCAATGATCACCATGGGCAGCCCTTTGGCAAGGCACTCTGCCGTGGTCATGCCGCCGGGCTTCGTAACGATAAGGTTCGCCGCCTCCATCAACTCATCAACATTATTGGCATAATCAAAATGAATGATCTTCTTGGGTGAAGAACCTACGATCTTGCGCAACCATTTGAAAAGTTTGACATTGGCCCCGGAAACCACGATGAGCTGCAACGGCAGGGACAAGGCCAAAAGTTTCTTGACCGCCTCTTTCATGCGGCCAAGCCCCTGCCCGCCGCCCATGACCAGTACGACCGGCAGGGAGGGATCCAGCCCCAATCCTTCGCGCACCGCCATTTTATCCATTTTCTCGGCGAACTTGGAACGGATCGGGATACCAAACGCCTTGATCTTCTCTGGCGCCACACCCTTTTTGATGAACCGCTCGCGGGCATCTTCCGACGGGACAATATAATGGTCAACACCATCATTGATCCAGTAGGAATGCGGTGCGTAATCCGTCAGTGTGCCGACCAGACAGAATTTCAGGCCGCGCGTGACCTTATAATCCGCGACCATGCTGCAGGGGAACGCCTGGGAACAGATCACCGTATCCGCCGGGAATTCCTTAAAAAGCTTCTCCAGTTTCTTATGGCTGGACTTGTTGAGGAAATTGCGGAAATTCGCCGAACGCTTGACGACCTTGGGATTGTCGTACAAATAGTCCCACACCTTGGGCGTGTGCTTGATCACCGTCATGTAAGCGGCGTTCACCACATGTTCCAGCAAAGGATAGTTGTAACCGAAACCGTTGATGCTCATGACATCGGCATCCGGCAGGAACTTTTTCAATGATTTGGATACGGCCATGGTGGCCTGGCGATGCCCGGAAACCCTGGAGATGTACATCAAAAGGATCTTGCGTTTTTTCATATTATTCCATCTCCGCCAGGACAGCGCCTACCGGGACTTCTGCACCCTCATGGCAAAGGATCCTGGTGATGGTCCCGCTGCCGGGTGAAGCAATGTTAAAAACAGCCTTGTCCGTCATAAGTTCGACAACGTCGTCGTCGCGCGTGACCTGCTGGCCCTCCTGAAAGATCCAGCGAACGACCTGGGCATGAACGATACCCTCACCCAGTTCCGGAAGAATGATCTTGGTCATGGAATACCCTGATAAATTTCGTTTCAAAAATACCGGCAGCGTCAGGCATGGAAGGCGCGCACCGCGTTAATTTCGCGATAGAGGTCACCCCGGCGTCGAGCCCGCAGGGACGTATCATCCTGAAAAGGTCAAGGTCCGTGGATATATTCAGGCCAACACCATGATACGTGACCCACCGCGAAACCCCGATGCCGATGGCCGCGATCTTTTCAGGGCCGACCCATATCCCACGAAATTGCCCGGGACGGGTACCCGCCTTTCCCCGTTCGCCCACTATATCAAAATCCGCAAGGAAAGCAACGCATGTCTCTTCCAATTTCTGAAGATACAAAGACAGGTCTCGCCCCATCCTTTTAAGGTCAAGGATCGGATAAGCGACCAGCTGTCCCGGGGCATGCAGCGTCACATCCCCGCCTCGGTCAACCGGTGTTATGACAACCCCTCGTGACGACAATTGCGCGCGCGGGACAAGAAGGTTCTCCTCATGAAATGTCCGGCCAAGCGTCAGGGTGCAGGGATGCTCGCAAAGCACAAGCGTATGCGCTCCGCCGCCGTCCACCTCACGCACAAGGTCTTTCTGAAGGCGCAAGGCCTCAGCATAAGAGATCAGGCCACATTTGATGGTACGGAACTCATGTTTCATGCGAAGGGAAAGGTCTCTTGGCAACCGTTATCCCGCCTCCTGCAAATGCAAGGTCCGGGTAAAACAAGAAGCCCCGTCATCCCACCGGGGCCTCAAGCTATAAAAGCAGTCATCACTCAGGCTTTTAGTTTTCGGCAGATAGCCGCGGCCATCTCTTGTGTCCCTACCGCGCTGGGGTCGTTGCGGTCAGCCTTGAGGTCGTAGGTAACATCCTTGCCTTCCTTGATGACATCATACACTGCCTTTTCCAACGCCGCCGCTGCCTTAAGTTCACCCAAATGCCGCAGCATCATGACCGCGGAAAGTATCGTGGCCGTCGGATTAACTTTGTTCTTGCCCGCGTATTTTGGCGCTGAACCGTGCACAGGCTCAAATAAAGCGGCTGCAGAACCAATATTAGCACCCGGTGCTATCCCAAGCCCGCCAACAAGGCCGGCGCAAAGGTCCGATACAATGTCCCCATAAAGATTCGGCAGGACCAGAACATCATACAACTCAGGCTTCTGGACGAGCTGCATGCACATATTGTCCACAATAACATCCTCGAACGCGATTTTTCCCGCAAATTCCGCTGCTATCTTTTGCCCCACGTGAAGAAAAAGGCCATCCGTATATTTCATGATGTTAGCCTTGTGGACAAGAGAAACTTTCTTGTGGCCGTTTTTCACCGCGTATTCGAACGCGTAACGGATGATCCGTTCAGAACCGAAAACAGAGATAGGTTTAATGGAAATAGCGGAATCCTCGCGGATCTTCTTGGGCGAAAGATTATTGATCTCCTTGATCAGGTGCTTGGCAGAATCAGACCCCAGGTCAAACTCGATCCCCGCGTAAAGGTCTTCCGTGTTCTCCCTAAAAATGATCAAATCGACATTTTGATTTACTGTTTTTGTGCCGGGGATATATTTTGACGGACGGACGCAGGCATAGAGATCAAGTTCCTGGCGCAGCTGCACGTTGACGGAGCGGAAACCCTTGCCGATAGGTGTCTCAATAGGCCCCTTGATCGCCACCTTGTTCTTCTTGATGGAATCGATGGCCGCCTGGGGCAGGGGTGTCCCGAATTTCGCGATCGCCGGTGCACCAACGATAACTTCTTCCCAGTCCACAGCGACACCCGTGGCATCCACACATTTCGTCATGGCGAGCGCCACCTCGGGCCCTATCCCGTCACCTGGAAGAAGGGTTACACGATAAGACATGGATCCACCTTTCCTTGAGAAAGATTATACGGGGAATTTCAGGAATTGCCGCAGCTCTTCAATATTCTTGGCATTTGCCAGCGCTGTATCCAGCGTGATCTGCCCTGTCTCAACAAGTTCCTTGAGCGACCTGTCCATGGTCTTCATCCCAAACTGGGCTCCGGTCTGCATGGCCGTGGGGATCTGTTCGATCGCCTGCTCACGGATCATGTTGCGGATAGCGGGTGTTGCGATCATGATCTCCAGGGCCAATGCCCGGCCGCGCCCGCTGGCGCGAGGCATAAGCCGTTGAGAAACAACACCCTGCAAACATGAAGACAACTGCTGGCGCACCTGTTGCTGCTGGTACGGCGGAAAAACGTCAATGATACGTTCAATGGTCTGCGGTGCATCAGGCGTATGGAGCGTGGCAAGCACCAAATGCCCGGTCTCTGCGGCAGTCAGTACCGTAGATATGGTTTCAAGGTCGCGCATCTCACCCACGACGATGACATCCGGGTCCTGACGCAAACAGCGCTTGAGCGCTTCCGCGAAAGAATGCGTATCCTTAAAGACTTCACGCTGCTTGATGATCGCCTTCTTGTTCGTATGAAGGAATTCAATAGGATCCTCGATCGACATAACGAGGCACTTCTGCTCGGTATTGATCAGTTGGACCATCGCGGCCAATGTTGTTGATTTGCCCATCCCCGTCGGACCGGTGATCAGGACAAGGCCGTTCTTTTTTCGCGCCAGCATGGGTATCGCCAGCGGCAAATGCAGATCTTCCACGGTCGGTATGAATAAAGGGATGCGCCGGAAAGCGGCTTCAATAGAACCGCGCTGTTGATGGACATTAACGCGGAAACGGTCCAGCCCGTCAAAAGCCAGGGAAAAATCAAGCTCTTTTTCTTCCTCGAACTGGATCTGCTGGGTATCTGAAAGAACACCATAGATCATTTCTTTGAGGCGCACTTCAGTAAAAACGTCGTCTTTTAAAGGAAGGAGCTCGCCGTCGATACGCAAGACCGGCGGCATATGATTTGTGAGGTGAAGATCGGAGGCGTTCTGGCGAGCCGCCTCCATAAGCAATTCCTTCAGTTGCATCGCCATAAAAGGCTTATCTGGATCGTTCGATCCATTCCTTGATGCGGCGAACCCCTTCACGGATGCGCTCCTGCGACGTACAGAACGTCAGGCGCAAATACCCTTCCGCACCGAAGCCATCACCGGGGATAACCGCCACGTTGACCTCATCCAGGATCCTCTTGGCGACCGTAGCGCAGGGGCCGTATTTCGAGAAATCACAGAAGAGGTAGAAAGCTCCTTCAGGCTTAATATAACTCACACCAGGAATAGTAGCAACCAAAGACATCATCAGATCACGCCGGACTTTATACTCATCGCGCATGGCCCGGATGCCATCTTCGGGAGCTCTCAAGGCGGCGAGTGCGGCTTTCTGACTGATGGATGTCGGATTGGACGTGGAATGATCCTGGAGATTCTTCATAAAACCCATGATCTCGGCGGGACCCGCCGCGTAACCAATGCGCCAGCCCGTCATGGCGTAAGCCTTGGACATCCCGTTGACCGTGATCGTCAGATCATAAATATCTTTGCCAAGCGACGCGATCGACGTAAAAGGCTCGTCAGTATAAAGCAACTTCTCATAAATATCATCGGAAATGACATAGATCTTGTTCTTCACGCAGATCTGGGCAATGGCTTCAAGTTCTTTCCTTGAATAAACCGATCCTGTCGGATTGGAAGGCGAATTGAGGATGAGGAGTTTTGTACGCGGTGTGATCGCCGCCTCAAGCTGAGGAACGGTCACCTTGAAGGAAGACGCCTGTGAGGTCTGAATATACTTTGGCGTCGCACCGGCTATTTTGACCATCTCCGGATAACTGACCCAGTATGGCGCGGGGATCAGGACTTCTTCCCCGCTGTCGCACAGCACCATCACCGCATTGAATATAGAATGCTTGGCGCCGCAACCGACTACGATCTGCCCGGGCTTGTAATCAATGCCATTATCCCGCTTGAGCTTATCGCAGATCGCCACACGAAGCTCTTCCGTGCCGCTCGAAGGCGTGTACTTTGTAAAGCCGCTGTTAATGGCGTTGATCGCGGCTTCTTTGATATATGCAGGCGTATCAAGATCAGGCTCACCGGCGGCAAAACTGACCACATCGACGCCCTGAGCTTTAAGTTCATTGGCCCTCGCCGTGATCGCGAGCGTTGTTGACCCAAGAACCTGCGCAATACGGGAGTTGACCTTGACGCCCATACTTATGCCTTTTTAGCTTTTTTCGCAGGCTCTTTCTTTGCCGGGGCCGCCTTCTTTAACAAAGGCTTCTTTTCCGCGACAATGACCGCATCCTCAGCCTTTTTATCGGAAACTTTCTTACCCGAAACCTTAGCCTCGGTCGTTGAAGGCTCCTTCACGATCTTCTCCGTCAGTTCCAGGATCGCACGTTCAGCATTGTCTCCCTGACGATTTACAGCAAGCTTGATAATGCGCGTGTATCCACCCTGACGATTCGCGAAAGCTGGCGCGATCTTTGAAAAGAGCTCGCTGACAAGCCCGTGGTCGCAGAGCACCGCAAAAGCGCGGCGTTTGGCCGCGAGAGTGCCCTTCTTACCAAGGGTAATGATCTTGTCGGCCAATTTACGCGCCTCACCCGCTTTGACCTTCGTCGTGATGATCTTCTGATTGATCAGAAGAGCCTTCACAAGGTCGCGGAGTGTTGCTGCACGCAACGTTTGATTACGGCCGAATTTTTTACCGGCTACGCCATGTCTCATTGTTCACTCTTCTTTCTTAACTTTTTCGTATCGATCTTCATACCGAGGCTCAGGCCATGCGCTTTAAGCACATCCCCGATCTCCGTAAGTGATTTTTTCCCGAAATTCCGGAAATCAAGGAGTTCTTCCTCGGTCTTACGGACAAGTTCGGATAGTGACTTGATATTGGCTTCCTTGAGGCAATTGGAACTGCGGACAGAAAGTTCAAGCTCCGAGATCGGCAAACGCAGCTTTTCATAAAGGGCCTGCTCTTCGACGGAGATCTCTTCTTCTTCTTCCTCTTCTTCAGGGAGTTGACCATAACTGACGAAAACATCCAGATGGCGCTGAAGGATGTTCGCCGCGTAAAGGAGAGCTTCCTTGGGATTGATACCGCCATTGGTCCATATCTCCAGGATCAGGCGATCATAATCCGTGCGCTGGCCCACGCGGGTATTCTCTGAAAAGAAGTTCACTTTCTGGATCGGCGTAAAGATCGAATCCACAGCAATGGTACCGACCGGGGCGCCTTCCTTTTTGTTCAGTTCCGCCGGAACATATCCACGTCCGCGGCTGACTTCAAGTTCGACGTTCAGTTCTACGTCCTGCGTCAAGGTGCAGATATGATGGGTCGGGTTAAGGACCTCGATGGTCTCATCACAAATGATATCCTTGGCCTTGATCTCTCCCTTTTTTTGCGACTTGATATAGATGCTCTTGGGCGCCTTGGAATGAGAACGGACCACAAGCTCCTTGATATTAAGGATGACATCGCTCACAGTTTCAAGCATGCCAGGGATCGTCGAGAATTCATGGTCAACGCCGTCGATACGGATAGATGTGACCGCGCTGCCTTCAATGGATGAAAGAAGGATGCGCCGCAGCGAATTGCCCAGCGTAACACCGTACCCGCGTTCAAAAGGCTCCGCAATGAACTTGCCGTAATGGTCATTGTACGATGCTTCATCGCACTCGAGACGCTTTGGCATCTGAAAATCACGCCATTTAACACCCATGAGTTCTCTCCTCTTTAAACATTATTTCGAATACAACTCAATGATGAGCTGTTCATTCACCGGGACGGCGATCTCATCGCGCGCCGGGATACGGACGATCTTGCCTTCACGCTTGTCATTGTCGACCTGAAGCCAGGAAGGAACAGCCCATCCTTCATTGAGTTCAAGGTTCTTTGTCAAATACTTACGTGTGGCTTCCTTGTCATTAAAAGTAACGACATCGCCAGCACGGACAAGGTAAGAAGGTACATCCACCTTGCGGCCGTTGACGCGGACAAGGCCATGATTGGCCATCTGACGCCCCTGGGCACGCGTGATCGCGAACCCCATGCGATAAATGACATTATCCAGGCGCGACTCAAGCATCTGCAAGAGGACCGTGCCGGTAACGCCTTTAGCGCCGGTGGCTTTCAAATAATAATTACGGAACTGTTTTTCCAAAAGCCCGTAAATGCGCTTGGCTTTCTGTTTTTCACGCAACTGCAACCCGTAATTGGACAATTTGCTGCGGCGCATGCCGTGCTGCCCCGGGATCGATTCGCGCTTATCCAGGGACCATCTCTTTTTTAGCCCCAGATTGACTCCCTCTCGGCGAGAAAGACGACAACGAGGACCAGTATAACGTGCCATGTTCGAAATTCCTTTCTAACTAAACTCTGCGTTTCTTCCGTGGACGACATCCATTATGCGGGATCGGCGTGACATCACGGATCGCGGTGACCTGGATGCCTGCCGCCTGGATCGCGCGGATAGCGGATTCACGGCCTGAACCAGGCCCCTTCACCAACACTTCAACGGTCTCGATGCCAAGCTCTTTCGCGCGCTTGGCCGCTTCGCCCGCCGCGACCTGAGCCGCGAACGGCGTCGATTTCTTTGAACCGGTGAAACCGCTTACGCCTGGTGTTCCCCAGACGATCGTATTTCCCTGCCGGTCTGCGATGGTGATGATGGTGTTATTGAACGTCGCCTTGATCATGACGATTCCGCTCGTGATACCCTTGAGCGAACGCTTCTTTGCCTTGGCCTTCCTCGTTGCTGTCTTTGACGAAGCAGGCTGCTGTTGCGACGATGCGCCTTGCGCGGCGGCTGGTTTGGTCTCTTTTGCCATGCGTTACCTCTTATTCTGCTTTCTTCTTCATGCCGCCCACAGTCGCCTTGCGGCCCTTGCGTGTGCGGGAATTCGTGCGGGTCCTTTGACCGCGCACGGGTAGTCCTTTGCGGTGGCGAAGGCCACGGTAAGTCCCCATGTCCATGTGCTGACGGACATTTTGCTGCACTTCACGACGAAGATCCCCTTCTACCACATAGTTCTTCTGTATGAACGCCGTGATCTTGGAGATCTCTTCTTCATTAAGGTCTTTCGAACGCTTGTCAGGGTCGACCGCTGTCGCCTGAAGGATCTTTTTGACACGCGTCGGACCGATGCCGTAAATATACACAAGCGCGGCTTCAACACGCTTGTCCCTGGGAAGATCAATACCTAGGATTCTTGCCATAGGTTCTTATCCTTGTCTTTGTTTGTGTTTGGGATTGTCGCAAATCACGCGCACAACCCTTTCACGCCTGATGATCTTGCACTTATTACAGATCCGTTTTACCGACGATTTTACTTTCATATCATTTGTTCCTGTATGTTATTCTTCCCCGAGAAAGATCATACGGGGTCAATTCTACTTTTACCTTATCGCCGGGGATGATGCGGATGAAGTTCATCCTCATTTTTCCCGACACATGCGCGAGTACTTTATGCCCGTTATCAAGTACGACGCGGAACATCGCGTTCGGAAGCGCTTCTTCAACAACTCCTTCAACTTCGATCAGATCTTCTCTGGCCATAGCCTCACTCGGTAAAGATCACCGGCCCGTCCTCCGTCACGGCGATTGTATGTTCGAAATGCGCGGAAGGCTGGCGGTCCGCGGTAACAACGGTCCAACCGTCTTGCAGCGTTTTTGTCCGATACGTCCCCATGTTCACCATCGGTTCTATAGCCAACACCATTCCGGGCTTTAACACCACGCCGGTACCGGGATGCCCAAAATTGGGGATATCCGGATCTTCATGCAACTTTCTTCCGATCCCATGTCCAACAAAATCCCGGACGACAGAAAATCCTTTAGCTTCGACATAGGCTTGGATCGCATGCGAAACATCACCGAGCCTTGCGCCGCTTTTAGCCTGAGCGATCCCTTTGATTAGCGCCTGCCGGGTCACGTCCAGCAGCTTCTGACGGCCCGCATCAAGATCTCCGAACCCAACGGAAAAAGCCATGTCAGAAAAAAACTCCTGACGGATAATGCCGATGTCAACGCTAACGATGTCACCGCTGTTGATCACCCGCCCACCGGGAATACCGTGAACGATCTCCTCGTTCACAGAAACACAGACACAGGAAGGATAACCACGGTAACCTTTGAAAGCGGCAACAACCCCTTCACTGCTGATCAACTCCTCAGCCATGAGGTCGATGTCCTTTGTTGTCATCCCTATTTTTAAAGAGCTTTTGATCTGTGTAACTATCCGAGCCAAAACCTTACCGGCCTCCCGGAGTGTTGCCATCTCCTGGGGAGTTTTGATACGAATATCAAGCTTTTTTGACATGCGAAACGGCCAGGATCTTCAGGAAAGCAGCCTTGACATGCTCAGCGCCAGTATCGGCGTTAACTGTCTGGAGCTTGCCCTGAGCCTTATAATGATCAACGATCGGTTTCGTGCTCTCATTATAAACCGTCATGCGTTTTTTGATCGTTTCTTCATTGTCATCCGTACGCTGATAGATCTCGCCGCCACACTTATCGCAAATGCCAGCCTTCTTCGGAGGCATATTCTTCAAATGATACAAAGCACCGCAAGCCCTGCAGACCCTGCGGCCCGTCAAACGCAAAAGTACGACATCAAGCGAAGCTTCCATGTAAAGCGCGACATCGATCGCAAGCTTATTCTTTGCCAGAACTTTATCCAGGTCAACCGCCTGAGCCGATGTGCGGGGAAACCCGTCAAACATATAGCCCTTGCCGTCGGACGCTGTCGCGGATACTTTACCCTCGATCATACGGGTAACAACCTCATCAGGAACAAGGCCGCCGCTTTCAACAAATCTCTTGATCTCAAGTCCGATCGCCGTACCGCCCTTGATCTCGGCGCGGATAAGGTCACCCGTTGAAATATGGTGAATATCCAGTTGATCCTTAATGGCCGTAGCCAGTGTGCCTTTACCAGCCCCCGGAGCGCCAAGAAGTACAATGATCATCGTCTCCCCCTTAAATGACCGGATTGCATAAAGCCGTCATAATTATGCATCTGCAAATGAGACTCGACCTGTTTCATTGTATCAAGCATAACACCAACCGTGATCAAGATACCAGTGCCTCCAAAAAATGAAGCCACGAGATATGGCACTTTTGCCGATGCCATGATCGCGTCCGGCATGACCGCGATACAACAAATGAAAGTCGCCCCTACCAGCGTGATGCGTGTCAGCACAAAATCAAGATAATCAGCCGTCTGTTTTCCAGGACGAACACCCGGGATAAAACCACCGTGTTTTTTCATGTTCTCGGCAACATCCGTGGGATTAAACACGATCGCCGTATAAAAATAACAAAAGAAAATGATCAGGCCTGCGTATAAAGTGTAATAAACCCAGTGGCCTCTCGCCAGCAATGAGGCGAAGCTATGGATCTGTTGCGAAGGTATAAAGCTTGCAATTGTCGCCGGGAACAAGATGATCGACTGGGCAAAAATGATCGCGATGATACCCGCTGTATCGACCTTGAGCGGGATATAAGTCTGCTGACCGCCGGCGGATTTCCCGCCCACCATGCGCCGTGCATACTGCACCGGTACACGCCGCTGCGCCTGCGTGATCAAGGTTGTGGCGAGAATGACCGAAATAAGGAAAAAGATCATCATCAGGATGGTCAACGGCTGAAGCTGCGCCGCCCCTGCGGTTTTGGGATGCAAAAGAAGGAACGTTTGCTCAACAGCAGCAGGAGCCGCAGAAAGAATACCCGCCGTAATGATCAGCGACATGCCGTTGCCGACCCCCTGCTCCTGAATACGTTCGCCGAGCCACATGATGATAAGCGTCCCGGTTGTCAAGGTAACGGCTGTTGTCAAACGGAATCCCCATCCGGGATTATCCACGACCTGCAGACCCTGAAAGGCCTGTGGGCTCTCAAGCCAGAGAGCAATAAAGAACGACTGGACCAAGGCAAGCCCTACAGTACCATAACGCGTGTACTGATTGATCTTCTGGTAACCTGCCTGGCCTTCCTTTGACAACTTTTCGAGCGCAGGGATTACCGCGGTCAAGAGTTGCATGATGATCGAACTGGAAATGTAAGGCATTACACCCAGTGAGAACACCGTTAATTTTTCAAGAGAACGGCCGGAAAACATGTTCATGATCGTAAACACGTTCCCGCCACCCGTCGTAGCAGCGATACGATCGAAAAACTTTGAAAGTTCCGCCGCGTTGATCCCGGGTGTAGGGATAAAACAACCCAAACGGTAAACCGCTATGATCCCGAGAGTGAAAAGGATCTTCTTGCGGAGATCCTCAATTTTGAAACAGGTGGCTAAGGCCTTGAAGAACTGGGAGAACATATATTGAGGTTATGCCTTCTTCGCATTCTTCGCCTTCCTGGCGTCTTTGGCTTTCTGCTTATTCTCCTGGATCTGCCTGATCTCGAGCACTTTCCCCGGAATAATGATCTCAATCTTACCACCGGCCTTCTTGATCTTTTCCGCGGCATCGGCAGAAAAAGCATAGGCCTTGATGGTCAATGCCTTCTTTAGCTCACCCCGTGAAAGGATCTTGTACGGTTTCCGGCGGCTGCTGACGAGCTGGGCTGCCTTTAATTTATCAACATCCACGACCGTGTTCGCTTCAAAACGGTTTAACGCATCAAGCTGAACGATCTGGTAAACGACAGGATTCAACGGATTAAAACCGACCTTGGGTATACGGCGGATGAGAGCCATCTGACCGCCCTCAGAACCAAGGATGATGCCACGGCCTGAACGCGAACGCTGACCTTTATCACCACGGCCTGATTGCTTTCCAAGCCCGGATGCAGCACCACGCCCTTTCCTGAACTTCCGCCTTCTGGAACCAACTGGAGACTTGAGCAAATGCAACATAAAGAACCTTACTTGGCCGTTTCTTTGGTATCGTTGTTGACAGGAGTTTTCAGGCGAGACAAACCTTCCATGGTCGCTTTGACAACATTGAGAGGATTGCTCGAACGGTGAACTTTAGTTAAAATATTCTTGATCCCAGCGCCATCACAAATGGCACGTACAGGACCAGCCGCGATAACGCCGGTACCTTCAGATGCAGGTTTTAAAAGTACGCGGGTCGCGCACCATTTGCCGATGACCTCATGCGGGATCGTTGTCCCTTTGCGGGGGATCAATTCCATCCGCTTCTTGCCCGCATTAAGGGCTTTCTTGATCCCGACGGAAACTTCAGCCGCTTTGCCGAGAGCATACCCCACCCTCCCGTTGCCGTCGCCGACAACGACCAGCGCACTGAAAGATAATTTCGTACCACCCTTGGTGACCTTTGCGACACGGCTGATACGGATCACAGACTCGATAAGTCCACTCGACTCTGCCTCAGGCCTTGGACCACGAGGTCTTTTGCCGCGCCCGCCTTTATCTCCCTGTCCGCGCGGCCCGCTTGAGGGCGCGTTAAGATCAGAAGAATACGCAAGCTTCTTTTCCGCCTTATCGACAGATTCCATACCTTTGGCCGGAGCCTGCGACTGATTCTTTGAGTCCTGTTCTTTCAGATTTTTGTCTTCCATATGTCCTTAGAATTCCAATCCAGCTTTACGTGCCGCGTCAGCGAACGCTTTCACGCGCCCATGGTAAAGGTAACCGCCGCGGTCAAAAGCAACCTTTGTGATGCCCTTGCCCACCGCTAGCTTGGCGAAAGCGTCCCCGAGTGCTTCCGCAGCCTTGATATTACCACCATTCTTGATCTTACCCTTGATATCTTTGGCCAATGTGGACAATCCCATGAGAACCTTCCCCGTGGAATCATCAATGATACTGACCGATATATTCTTCAGGCTCCGGTGAACACACATGCGTGGACGGTCACTGGAACCGGACATTGTTTTCCGGATGCGGCGATGACGATATATTCTCTTTGTTTCATTTATATTTGACATAGTCCATTACTTTGTTACAGATTTACCCTGTTTGCGCTTGACAACTTCGCCTGCGTAACGAATACCCTTACCTTTATACGGCTCCGGCGGTTTAATAGCCCGGATCTGTGCCGCTACCTGCCCGAGAAGGATATTATCAGCACTTTCAAGCTTGATATCTGTCGGCTTCGGGGCAAGGATCTTGACCTCTTTCGGAACAATGAACTCAACAGGGTGGCTGAAGCCCAGGATCATGGAAAGCTTCTGTCCCGTCACCTGAGCACGAAAACCCAACCCCTGGATCTCAAGGTCCTGAAAATGCCCCTTGCTCACGCCGACAATCATATTCTTTAAAAGGGCGCGCAGTGTGCCATGATCAGCACGGGTCTGTTTCGAGTCGCTCACACGGCTGATAACGATCGAACCATCCTTCTGCTCAAGCTTGATCCCGTACGGGATCGCTGCAGTCAATTTACCCTTCGGACCTTCGACATTAACTGCCGTCGGAGTAACGTTAAACTTGACTTCTTTCGGTAATACTAAAGGTATTTTACCAATCCTTGACATATGCCCTTACCAGACGTAACAGAGGACTTCGCCTCCGATGTTTAACTGACGCGCTTGCTTATCATCGAGAATCCCCTTTGACGTGGAGATGATCGCTGTTCCCAAACCACTCAAGACCCGGGGGATCTCGTCATTCTGAGCGTAAACACGCAACCCGGGTTTGGATATCCTTTTCAAACCGGAGATTGCCGATTTCTTTCCGGCGTATTTTAGATAGACCTTCAGCACACCCTGCTTGTTGTCTTTTAGCAGACGCACATTTTCAATATACTGATCCTTCTTCATGATCCCGAGAATCTGCTCATTGAGCTTTGAAGCGGGTATGTCGACGGTATCCTTACGCACACTGATCGCGTTGCGGATGATCGTGAGCATGTTCGCTATAGAATCTGAAACTGGCATCTTAACGCCCCTTTATCTTGATTTCAACACGAACCTGTTTTATTAAATCCTCGGTACCGACTTGTGCCAGGCCCGACAATCAACTTCGGCGCAACCTTGCAAGCGATCTTGCAAGGCCATCACCACGACGCTTTTTTGACTCCCGGGATCTCACCCTTCCAGGCCAGTTCCCTGAAACATAGACGGCAAATACCGAACCTGCGCAAGAAAGCCCTCGGACGGCCGCACAAGTGACAGCGGTTATGCTGCCGTGTTGGGAATTTAGGCTTCTGTTTTGACTTAATGATCAACGCTTTTTTTGCCATAGGTCTTTTTCAACATCCTTTATTATTTAGTGAACGGCATGCCCATTAAACCAAGAAACTCAAGGTTCTTCTTGGGATCGCCGCCCTTGATGACAAAGGTGATGTCCATGCCCTGGGCGCGAAAATCACGGCGTGTCGGATCAATTTCGGGGAAAATGGACTGTTCCTGAAGCCCGAGAGAATAATGACCTTCGCGGTCGAATGATTTCCGGGATATACCATTGAAATCACGGATACGCGGCAGCACGACATTGATCAATCGTTCCAGGAATTCGTACATCCTCTGACGGCGCAGAGTAACTTTGCATCCCACAGGCGCACCGATCCTCAGATGAAAGTTGGAAATAGCTTTTTTGGAACGGCGCAATGAAGGCTTCTGGCCCGTGATCGCAGCAAGGTCATTCGCCGCAACCTCAAGGATCTTGAGATCGGACATTGCCTCACCAACACCCATATTGATAACGATCTTCTCCAGACGCGGAAGGGCCATGACATTCTTGACCCCGAACTTCTCCTTCATCGCCGGAACAACTTCTTTGTTATACTTATCGAACAGTTCAGATTTCACGTCAACCACCTCGAATACAGATTAGATCGTTTCGCCACTCTTTTTGCTGATGCGGACCTTGCCCCCATCCTTGAGGACATTCGCCTTGAACCGCGCGGGCTTGTTTGTCTTGGTATCCGCCAGCATAACATTGGAAATATGCAGGGGTTTTTCGATCTCGATAAAACCACCATTGGGATACTGGTCGCTCTTTTTAACAGCCTTCTTGACAAGATTAATGTTCTCGACAAGCACCTTGTTCTTGCCGGTCACAACCTTGATCACTTTTCCGGTCTTGCCCTTATCTTTACCGGTGATCACCACGACCTTATCATCACGTTTAATACGCAGCATCAGACCACCTCGGGAGCTAAAGAAATAATTTTCATGTATTCCATATTACGAAGTTCGCGTGCCACAGGGCCGAACACGCGTGTCCCCCTGGGATTTCCCGCGTCGTCGATCAAAACCACGGCATTGGAATCAAAACGAACATAGGTGCCATCTGGACGACGGATACGCGTCTTGGTGCGTACCACGACCCCTTTAGCCTTCTGGCCTTTCTTGATCGCTGCATCCGGCGTAGATTCCTTGATATTAACCCTGACAATATCGCCGATCTGAGCTACAAGTTTACCCTTGGCGTTAAGAACACCGATAACTGAGGCGTTACGGGCTCCGGTATTGTCAGCGACTTGAAGAATGGTCTTCATCTGGATCATATGACCACCGCCTCTTTATCCTTATTCTTGCTGACGATGCGGGTAATAGCCCAACGTTTGTCTTTTGAAAGCGGCCTGACCGACATCATTTCCACAACATCACCAACATGGGACTCATTCTTTTCGTCATGGGCCTTATAACGGGCCGAACGTTTCATGAGCTTTCCATATTTCGCGTGACGCAGTGTCGAATCAACCTCAACGACACGAGTTTTGTTCATCTTGTCGCTGGTGACCTTACCGCTGAGCGTTTTACGCTTATTAAGCCTTTTTTCCATCTTGCTTCTTTCTTTCGTTGATGATCGTCTGGATGCGGGCGATCTCTTTCTTGATCGTCCTGAAACGTGACGGCTTTTCAGCCTTCCCGGAAGCGCTTTTCTGCTGCCTCAGGTCAAAGATCTCTTTCTTGAGGGTGATAACCCTCTGAAGGAGCTCGTCCACATTCTGTTCTTTCAATTCTTTAAACTTCATATATTCTTTTAAACCTTTTTCGAACGGGTTACAAACTTTGTCCTGACAGGAAGCTTGAATGCCACAAGCCTCAATAGTGTCTTGGCAAATTCCTCAGGTACACCGCTGATCTCAAAAAGGACGCGCCCGCGTCTGATCGGTGCCACCCAATGATCAAGATCACCCTTACCCTTACCCATACGGGTCTCTGCCGGCTTCTTCGTGACAGGTTTATGCGGAAAAATATTGATCCACAGCTTGCCCGCGCCGCGCAATTTCCTGACCATGGCCACACGACAGGCTTCAATATGGTTCGCACGCACAAGTCCGTTATCCAGGGCTTTTAATCCATACTCACCAAAAGACAATTTTGAACCTGAGCAAGATATGCCGCGGCATTTGCCTTTCTGCGCTTTACGATATTTGACTCTCTTTGGCATCAAGGCCATGTTCTTACTCCTTATGCTTCCACTTTGCGAACATCTTTAATGGTGTCACCCTTATAGATCCACACCTTCACGCCAATACAACCAAACGTCGTAACCGCCTCAGTGAAACCATAATCAATATCCGCACGAAACGTCTGCAGCGGGATCTTGCCGATATGGTATTTCTCACGGCGAGCGATCTCGGCACCGTCAAGACGACCGGAAACAATGATCTTCACGCCCTTAGCGCCCGCCTGAATGGTTTGTTCGACCGCACGCTTCATCGCACGACGGAAACCAACACGCTTTTCCATCTGGAAGGCCACACTTTGCGCCACGAGCTGCGCATCAACGGCAGGATTCTTGATCTCTTTAATGTCGACAGCGATCTCTTTAGGCGTGATCTTGGCCAGATCCTGCCTTAAACGGTCGATATCAACGCCGCGACGGCCGATAATAACACCGGGCCTGGCTGAGGCGATGCGGACCTTGATCTGGTCTGCCAAGCGCTCGATCTCGACACCAGAAACTGCACCCTGCACGAACTTCTTGCGGATGTACTGGCGGATCTTGTAATCTTCCTCAATGTTCTTGGCGTAATCCTTCGGATCAGCGAACCACATGCTGCGCCAATTCTTGTTGATACCGATCCTTAATACGACTGGACTGACTTTTTGACCCACGTTCAATACCTCTTCATTTAACTTTTAGATCAAGCTCGACCGTAATATGTGTGGTCTTCTTGAGGATCTCCGTCGCACGGCCGAACGTGGCTGCACGAAAACGCTTCCAAACAGGCCCCTGGTCCGCGACAACCCTGGAAACAAAAAGCTGATCCTCGGCCACACCCTTCAACTTCGCATTAGCCACGGCGGAATCAAAGACCTTGACGATCTTTTCCTTCGTGGGCTTGTTCAAATGCGCGAGGATACTCTGCGCCACAGGAACTTTCTTCCCGCGGATCAGATCAAGGATCTGTCTGACCTTCGTCGGGGAAACTCTGAGATAACGACCTTTAGCTTGCGCAATCATTGTCTATACCTTTATTTCTTCTGTACGGCCTTTTTAGCCTTGATGCCACCATGCGCCTTGAACGTTCTTGTCGGAGCGAACTCACCGAGTTTGAACCCGACCATGTTCTCTGTAACGAAGATCGGAACATGCTTGCGACCATTATGGACCGCAAAAGTAAACCCTACGAAATCCGGAAGGATGGTGGATCGGCGCGACCATGTCTTGATAGGCTGTTTGGCACCAGATGCGACCATCTTGTCGAATTTGTCTTTCAGTGATTGATCTACAAAAGGACCCTTGGAAACAGAACGTGTCATAGTTACTTCGTCCTTCTCTTAACGATAAACTTGTCAGAATACTTCCCCGGCGTACGGGTCTTATAACCCTTGGTCGGCTTGCCCCATGGGGTCACCGGATGCGGATTACCCTGAGGTGTCTTTCCTTCACCGCCACCGTGTGGGTGATCGACAGGATTCATGACAACACCGCGCGATTGCCCACGGATACCCTTCCAGCGATTACGTCCGGCTTTCCCGATGGACTGGGTTTCATGTTCTACATTGCTCAACTGCCCGATGGTAGCACGGCAATTGATATTTACCTTGCGGACCTCGCTGGAGGGCATGCGCAAATGCGCGATCTCACCCTCTTTGGCAATTAACTGCGCTGAGGAACCAGCAGAACGGGCGATCTTACCACCACGACCTGGGTAAAGTTCAACATTATGAACAGCAGTACCGAGAGGGATCTTGGTTAGAGGCAAGGCATTGCCAGCCTTGATCTCGGCATTGTCAGCATTGGTGCTAAGCACCGTTTCACCGGTCTTAAGCTCCAGAGGCGCCAAAATGTAACTCTTGGCTTTATCGCTAACATACTGGATAAGCGCGATACGCGTCGTACGGTTAGGATCATATTCGATCCCGATAACCGTCGCTACATCATCAAGACGGTCCCGCTTGAAATCGACCAAACGATACATCCTCTTGTGCCCGCCGCCACGATGGCGCGATGTCACGCGTCCGTAATTATTCCTGCCGCCTGATTTCTTAATAGGGGACAGAAGCGATTTTTCCGGCTGATGCTTTGTCAATTCACTGAAATCGCACAAAGCTGCATGTCTTAAACCGGGTGTTGTTGGCTTGAAACGTTTGATACCCATGTTCAGGCTACCTCGATCTTATGCTTCTCTTTAAGAGTGACAACCGCTTTTTTCCAGTCAGACGTGTAACCGTACTGCGTACGAACACGCTTCCTTTTCCCAGGGACATTGATCACGTTAACGGCCTGGACTTTGACCTTATATATCTCCTCGACAGCCTTTTTGATGTCAGGCTTTGTCGCCGCTACAGCGACGCGAAAAATATACTGGCGACCCTTTTCGATGGCCACGCCTTTTTCCGTACGCATTAAATTCTTGATGACTTCGTGAGTTGTCATTGCAATCTCTTTAAAAGTTTTTCCATGGCAGATTTAGTCGCCAGGACCTTGTTATTCTTAAGAACGTCGAGCGCGTTGACATCGCTCACACGGACCGTTTTTAGACGCGCAACATTACGCGACGAACGGGCCACATCATCACCGCAATCATCAAAAAGTGCAAGGACTTTTCCGGTAGAAAGCTTCAAATTACCCAAGATCGCCAGAAAGTCTTTTGTTTTCGACGTAGCTACGGTCATTTTATCCACGCAGACAAGCGCGTTGGTCTTGAATTTCTCATGAAGAGATTCACGCAGCGCCGCCGTGCGAACCTTCTGAGGCAGTGTGTAGCTGAAATCACGCGGGTGCGGCCCAAAAACAACACCACCATGCCGCATTAACGGGGAACGCGAAGAACCCTGACGGGCGCGACCGGTACCCTTCTGACGGAACGGCTTCTTGTTACCGCCAGAAACCTCTGAACGGATCTTGGTGTCTGCATTACCCTGACGCTGATTGGCCTGATACATCACCACGGCCTGGTGAATCACTGCCTTGTTAACGTCCTTGCCGAAAGATTCAGGAAGATCGATCGTACCAGATTCCTGACCTTTGATGTTATAAACTGTAAGCTTGGTCATTACTTCCTTTACCTTTACCTTTACTTCTTACCACCGGTAGCTTTACCCTTGATCGCGGCTTTCGCCTGCTTCATCGGATTACGCTTGTGGACAATAATTTCTTTCTTCTCATCCAAAGAACGGTAAGAACGTTTCTCAGAAATGTGAACGCTTAAAAGACCATTCTTTGCGCCGGGAACCGCTCCTTTTACCAAGACCATATTATTCTCTGGGTCAACCTGCATAACACGCAGATTTTGCACCGTAACACGTGCGTCACCCATATGTCCTGGCATATTCTTTCCGCGAAGAACACGTCCGGGATATGTGTTGGCACCGTTGGACCCGATACGACGATGATGCATCGACCCATGACCTGCGTCGCCACCGTGCCAGTTCCAGCGCTTGATACCACCCTGAAAACCCTTACCGATGGACGTCCCAACAACAGTCACATAATCCCCGGCGCGAAAAATATCAGCTTTAAGCTGCTGTCCAAGCTGATAAACGGAATTATCCGAAGACTTAAATTCAAGGATCGTGCGCAACGGTGGAACCTTGACTTTTTTGCAGAGCCCAAGTCGCGGTTTCAAGCACCTTGACTCCCTGATCTCGTCAAACCCAAGAACGATCTTCGCTGGTTTATCCTTAAGACCAAGGACATAACAAGGACCGACCTCGAGTGCTGTCACAGGGACAACATTTCCTTCTTTATCGAAGATCTGCGTCATGCCGATCTTTTTTCCTAATAATCCACTGATCATAATGCTGCCAATCCTATCCCGTAACCACCGTTACTAACGAAGCGGAATTCCGTTTTATCTAAAACGGATTCTTTATCGCGTTGCGTCACAACCCTGTGCTGTGACACTTCATTGCTTGATTTCCACATCAACGCCAGCAGGAAGGTTCAATTTCCGTAGCGCCTCGACAGTCTTTGAGGTTGGCTCAACGAGATCAATGAGCCTTTTATGGGTCGCAAGTGAGAACTGTTCACGAGACTTCTTGTCAATTACCGGAGAACGAAGCACCGTGTAAAGCTCTTTCTTGGTCGGGAGAGGCACAGGACCATGAACTTTAGCCCCGGTCCTGATCGCCGTATCCACGATCTCTTGAGTAGACTGATCGATCAATCTGTGATCGTACGCTTTGAGTTTGATCCTTATCTTCTGCATGTGACGTTACTACCCTCAGTTATCCCGCTACTTAAGCACAGGCGGGGTTCCGCTCCGCGATCTTTATCGCATCGCTTATTCAATGATTTCAGAAACAACACCCGCACCAACAGTCTTACCACCCTCGCGGATCGCGAAACGAAGCTCTTTTTCGCAGGCCACAGGAACAATGAGCTCGACCGTGAGAACGACGTTATCGCCGGGCATGCACATCTCAACGCCAGCGGGAAGTTCGGCCGTACCGGTAACGTCCGTTGTACGGAAATAAAACTGCGGACGATAACCCTTGAAGAACGGAGTATGACGACCGCCCTCTTCCTTATTGAGGATGTACACCGAGCACTTGAACTTCTTGTGGGGCTTGATGGACCCAGGGAAAGCCAGGACCATGCCGCGCTCGATCTTTTCTTTATCAACACCGCGCAAGAGAAGACCGACATTATCACCCGCCTGGCCTTGATCAAGCTCCTTACGGAACATTTCAACACCCGTAACGGTTGTCTTGCCGACCTCGGGACGTAACCCAACGATATCAACGTCCTGGCCGACCTTCACAATACCACGTTCGATACGGCCTGTCGCAACAGTACCACGGCCGGAGATCGAGAAAATATCTTCAACAGCCATTAAGAACGGCTTGTCAAGTTCACGCACAGGCATCGGGATCCACTCGTCAACCGCCTTCATAAGGTCCAGGATGCACTTTGATTTACCCGTGAAATCTTTAGGATTATTAAGGGCATCAAGAGCAGAACCGCGGAGCACCGGCGTGTTGTCGCCATCGAACTTATACTTAGTCAAAAGATCACGGATCTCCATCTCAACGAGGTCCAGAAGTTCCGGATCTGCCTGGTCGCACTTATTCAGGAAGACAACGATACGCGGAACGTTGACCTGACGCGCAAGAAGAATGTGCTCGCGTGTCTGGGGCATTGCGCCATCCGTTGCTGAAACAACAAGGATCGCACCATCCATCTGCGCCGCACCGGTGATCATGTTCTTGATATAGTCCGCGTGACCAGGACAATCGATATGGGCATAATGACGGGCTTCAGTCTGGTACTCGAGGTGCGCAATATTGATCGTGACACCGCGTTCTTTTTCTTCCGGGGCATTGTCGATCGAATCGTAGGCACGTGCCTGGGCAAGACCTTTTTCTGCCAATACCGTCGTGATAGCGGATGACAATGTGGTTTTACCGTGGTCTACGTGACCGATCGTTCCGATGTTCAAGTGCGGTTTATTTCTTTCAAATTTCTCTTTAGCCATGTTTCTTCCTCCCTTTTTCAGATAAGGATCTGAATTATTTCTTCCTGCTGTTTAAATATTCCT
The DNA here is from genome assembly GCA_903861305.1 of Candidatus Omnitrophota bacterium. Classification (GTDB taxonomy): domain Bacteria; phylum Omnitrophota; class Gorgyraeia; order Zapsychrales; family Fredricksoniimonadaceae; genus Fredricksoniimonas. The sequence continues at coordinate 51,989 of CAIOTT010000022.1, forward strand.
GACGCGCACCAACGATCTTCTCGGCTACATTGTTAGGAACCTGCGCGTAATATGAAGGTTCCATCGAGAAGCTCGCGCGTCCCTGCGTAAGCGAACGAAGAGCATTCGCGTAATTGAACATCTCCGCGAGCGGGACATCAGCGCGGGTCGTCTTAACATTGCCAATACTTCCCAACTCCGTGATCTTGGCGCGCCGCGTGTTAAGATCGCCGATAACCGAGCCCATGAATTCCTCGGGACATGCCACTTCAACGGCCATGATAGGCTCCTGGAACGCTGACCCACCTTTGGCCAAACCTTCCCTGAGTGCGATCTTCGCAGCCAACTGAAACGCGATATCGCTAGAATCGACATCATGATAAGAACCATCAACCAACGTAACAATGATATCCGTAACGGGATAACCCGCCAAAACACCATTCAAAGACTGAGCCTTGATACCGGCTTCGATAGACTTGATGAACTCGCGCGGAATAACACCGCCAACGATCTTGTCAACGAACTTTACGCCTGTGCCGCGCTCTGCCGGTGCTACGTCGATAACAACGTGACCATATTGCCCACGGCCACCGGACTGCGAAATAAATTTCCCGACCACATCTTCGACCTTACGCGTGATCGCTTCCTTATAAGCAACCTGAGGACGACCGATATTTGCTTCGAGACCATGTTCCCGCTTCATGCGGTCGATGACGATCTCAAGGTGCAACTCACCCATCCCGGAAATAATGGTTTGCGAAGTTTCCTGATCATACTCGACACGAAGGGAAGGATCCTCATCAAGGAACTTCCGAAGGATCATGCCAAGCTTGTCCTGATCAGCCTTCGTCTTTGGCTCAAGCGCCATGGAAACAACAGGCTCCGGAACCTTCATGCCTTCAAGGACTGCCGGTTTACTATCGTGGCAAAGTGTATCACCATTTTTGGTTTCTTTCAAGCCAACCACAGCAATGATCTCACCTGCACCGGCTTTGGCAATGATCTCTTGTTTGTTGGCGTGCATCAGCAACAACTTCGATACACGTTCGCGCTTGTCACGCGAGGAATTTAAAAGCGTTTCGCCCGAAGTCAAAACTCCAGAATAAATTCTTGTATAAAACAACTTTCCAACGTAAGGATCGGAGGCCACCTTGAAAACAAGAGCCGCCAAAGGTTCGCTGTCAGAAGGCTTGAGATAAAAAATGTCTTCTTTGTTGTTCGGATTATACGCCTTGACCGGAGGAACATCGAGCGGTGAGGGGAGAAAATCAACGACCGCGTCAAGAACGAGCTGAACTCCGCGATTGCGCAACGCCGTACCAGCAAGGACCGGAAGGAATTTCGCTTTAAGGACACCGCGGCGAATACCAGCCTTAAGCTCCTCAGGCGTAACAGGCTCCTCATTCAAGTACTTCTCCATGATGATGTCATCAGCCTCTCCGACCTTTTCAACGAGGATATGATGCATTTCATCAGCTTTGGCTTTCAGGTGTGCCGGGATATCAGAAACGATCATCTTAAGACCATCAGCATCCTCGTACGTGATGTACTTCATGCTCACCACATCGACAACACCCTTGAACTGATCTTCATGCGCATCCGGGAAGTTAATTGCCGCAGCATTAGCCCCTAAGCGCTCATAAGTTTGTTTGAGAACACGATAGAAATCCGCTCCGAGCCGATCAACCTTATTGATAAATGCAACCCGTGGAACACGGTAGCGGTCTGCCTGACGCCAAACCGTTTCAGTTTGCGACTGAACACCGCTGGTAGCGCACAACACAATGACAGCGCCGTCAAGGACCTTAAGCGAACGCTCGACCTCGATCGTGAAATCAACGTGCCCAGGTGTATCAATGATGTTGACCTTATGATTCTTCCAGTACGTAGTCGTATTGGCAGCAACGATAGTAATGCCGCGTTCCTTTTCCTGCTCCATGTAATCCATCTGCGTATTGCCCTCGTCCACAGAGCCAAGCTTATGGATCATGCCGGTATAATAAAGGATACGCTCCGTCGTGGTAGTCTTACCCGCGTCGATATGCGCAATAATACCAATATTCCTTACTCTATCTAAAGGGATCTGCTCGCTAGCTGCCATTTGATATATTACCTGTTATTATCCATTACCATCTGAAGTGACTGAAGGCCTTGTTCGCTTCCGCCATTTTGTGCGTCTCATCGCGCTTCTTGATCGCCGCGCCTTCCTGCTTGTAGGCCGCGACCAATTCGTCGGCGAGTTTCTGCACCATTGACTTGCCCTTTTTCTTACGGGCGAAATCGCGGATCCATCGAAGAGCGAGGGATGTTCCACGGGCAGGCGCCACATCGATCGGGACCTGGTAGGTCGCGCCACCGACACGGCGTGCTTTAAGTTCAACACGCGGACGGACATTATCAACGGCTTTACCAAAAGCCTTCAACACAGGCTCATCGGTAACTTTTTCAGCAAGGATGGCCAAAGCTCCGTAAACTATGCCTTCCGCAACCGTTTTCTTACCAGACTCCATAATAACATTCATGAAGCGAGAAACAAGCTCACTGCTATACTTGGGGTCTCCCAAAACCTCTCTTTTTTCAGCGCGACGTCTTCTCATGATTACGATTTCTCTCTCTTTGTACCGTACTTGGAACGGGATTTCTTCCTCTTGGCGACACCCGCTGTATCAAGCGTTCCACGGACCATGTGATATCGAACGCCCGGAAGATCTTTTACACGCCCCCCGCGAACAAGCACGATCGAGTGTTCCTGAAGATTGTGCCCTTCGCCGGGAATATAGGAAGTGACCTCGACCTTGTTCGAAAGCCTGACGCGCGCGATCTTACGCAACGCAGAGTTCGGCTTCTTCGGGGTCATGGTCTTAACTTGCAAACACACACCGCGTTTTTGCGGGCAAGAACTGAGCGCCGGCGACTTACTTTTCTTCGCCTTCTGAACTCTGCTCTTTCTGATCAACTGCTGGATTGTCGGCATACTTTACCATTTCAACTTTATTATACGTGTGAAAACCTGTGCCTGCGGGGATCAAATGCCCGACGATAACGTTCTCTTTAAGGCCAGAAAGAAGGTCAATCTTACCAGACGAAGCGGCTTCTGTCAAGACTCTTGTTGTTTCTTGGAAACTGGCCGCAGAAATAAAACTCTCCGTCGACAAAGACACCTTTGTGATCCCCAAAAGAAGCGGCGTGGCCTGTGCAGGCTTGCCTTTCTTTTTCATAACAGCCTCATTCGACTTCTTGAACGCGGAACGGTCAACCTGTTCACCGACGAGGAATTCAGTATCGCCGGAATCATCGATGCGCACCTTCTTGAGCATCATGGAAATAATAAGCTCAATGTGCTTGTCGTTGATACGGACGCCCTGAAGACGGTAAACTTCCTGGACCTCATTCAACAGATACTCCTGCAGGACCTTGTCACCGCTCACGCGCAAGATGTCCTGCGGCACGATAGGCCCTTCAGTCAGCTGCTGCCCTGCGAACACTTTATCACCCTTGTACACCGTCGGGTGCTTGCCATGCGGGATGGCGTATTCCTTGGCCATGCCCGTCGAGCTCTTAACGATGATCGTCCTGTTCCCGCGGCGATCCTCGCCAAACTCAACGAGACCGTCGATCTCGGAGATAACAGCCGGGTCCTTCGGACGACGAGCCTCGAACAACTCTGCCACACGCGGCAGACCGCCCGTGATATCGCGCGTCTTCTGAACACCACGCGGGATCTTCGCGATAAGCTCACCAGCCCCGATGACAGCCTTGTCGCTGACTAGAATGTGAGCACCGACGGGGATCGAATATATCCCCGCGACCTCAGCTCCCGTGGTAACGATGATCTGCGGATGGAATTCCTGCTTGTGCTCGACGACCACACGCTCCGTGATGCCGGTGACCGGGTTCAATTCGCCACGGATCGTAACATCCTCGACGAGATCCTCGAAATTGACCTGACCTTTCACTTCCGTGATGATCGGGATCGTGTAAGGGTCCCATTTGGCGAAAATGACACCTTTATCAACCTGCAGTCCGTCGGCAATGCTCAGCGACGACCCCTGCGGCAACTGGTAGCGCTCATATTCGCGCCCATACTCATTATTGATCGAGACCGAACCATTACGGTTCAGGACGATATATTCATTTCCCTTTTGAACGACACGCAGCTGGTGGTACTTTAACTCACCTGCGTTCTTGGAACGGATGAATGACTGCTCGACCGTGCGCGACGCCGTACCGCCGATGTGGAACGTCCTCATCGTCAGCTGCGTGCCCGGTTCACCGATAGACTGCGCCGCAATGATACCGACCGCTTCGCCCAGTTCAACGAGGCGATGCGTGGCCAGGTTGCGTCCATAACACTTCACGCAAACACCGATGTCGGCCTCGCAGGTGAGCGCGCTGCGGATGCGGACTTTTTCAATGCCAAGCTGTTCGATGAGGTCGGCTTTTTCTTCCGAGATCTCCTCACCGGCCAGAATGACCCTCTGGTCCGTAACGATATCGACAATACTGTCAAGCGCCACGCGGCCAATGATACGCTCCTTGAGCGGCACCACCACCTCATCGCCTTCAATGATCGCCGACACGGCCACACCATTAAGCGTCCCGCAATCGTCGACAGAAACAACGATCTCCTGCGCCACGTCAACAAGACGGCGCGTCAGATAACCTGCGTCCGCGGTCTTCAGAGCGGTATCCGCCAGACCTTTGCGCGCGCCGTGCGTAGAAATGAAATACTCAAGCACCGTGAGCCCCTCGCGGAAGCTCGCCGTGATCGGATTCTCAATGATCTCGCCCGATGGTTTTGCCATCAAGCCTCTCATACCGGACAGCTGGCGGATCTGGAGCTTGGAACCTCTCGCGCCGGAATCAGCCATGATGAAGACCGGGTTAAAGGTTTCCATCTTCTTGAACACCATCTCGGAGATGGTCTCTGTTGTATGTGTCCAGATATCAATGATCTTGTTGTAGCGCTCACGGCCCGTGATCACACCTTTATGGTACTGATCCTCGACCTTGCTCACATCCAGCTTGGCGCTTGTAAGCGTTGTGGCCTTCTCTTTAGGAACTGTGAGGTCGGACATACCGATCGAAATACCGGCATTGGTCGCGCAGCTGAACCCCAGGGCCTTGACACGGTCAAGGAGCTGGATGGTCTCGTAATGTCCTAATTTTTTATAACAATCGGCAATGACTGCGCCGAGCTTCTTCTTGTCGATAAGTACGTTGACGAATCCCATGGACGGATGTATCTGTTCGTTGAAGATCACACGGCCGACCGTTGTCTCGATGACGCGGCCTTTGGTAACAGGCTCGATCTTGACGACCTTCTCGTTACGGGTATCAGCAGATGCTCCCGCTTTGATGACCGTCGAGGCAAAGTCCTCGCCCCAGACCGACGAATCGATGCGGACGCGCACGCGGGAATGAAGATCAACAAAACCGTCGTTATGGGCCACAACAACCTCGCTGACACTGGCGAACAATTTGTCCTCGCCTTGTGAACCAGGTTTCTCCTTGGTGAGATAATACAAACCAAGAACGATATCCTGTGTCGGAGAAACGATCGGACGACCGTCGGCTGGTGAGAACAGGTTGTTAACAGATAACAGCTGCAGACGGCATTCGGTCTGTGCCTCGAGCGAAAGAGGGATATGAACAGCCATCTGGTCGCCGTCGAAGTCCGCGTTGAAGGCCGCGCACACAAGAGGATGAAGGGTGATCGCCTTGCCCTCGATCAATACAGGCTGGAAGGCCTGGATCGAAAGGCGGTGCAAGGTCGGGGCGCGGTTGAGCATGATGGGGTGGTCCTTGATGACCTCATCCAGGATATCCCACACCTCGACGTTGGCGCGCTCCACCATGCGCTTGGCACCCTTGATGGTGTGCACAAAACCACGTTCGCGCAACTTACGAATAATAAAAGGCTCGAACAGTTCAAGCGCCATCTTTTTAGGCAGACCGCACTGATGCAAATGCAGCTCTGGACCGACAACGATGACAGAACGACCGGAATAATCGACACGCTTACCCAAAAGGTTCATACGGAAACGACCCTGTTTCCCCTTGAGCATGTCAGAAAGGGACTTCAACGGACGATTGCCCGAACCGAGGACAGGGCGGCCATGACGACCATTATCCAGAAGAGCGTCAACAGACTCCTGGAGCATGCGCTTCTCATTGCGGACAATGATCTCCGGCGCGCTCAGGTCGATCAATTTCTTCAAACGGTTATTGCGATTAATGACCCGCCGATAGAGATCGTTCAGGTCAGACGTGGCAAAGCGACCGCCTTCAAGCGGGACCAGAGGACGCAGGTCCGGCGGGATCACGGGAAGGACGTCGAGCACCATCCACTCTGAAAGGTTGCCCGAAACCTTGAAATCCTCGACGATCTTCAATGTCTTGGAGATCTTCTTGAAATTCGTGCCCGTCGGATTAGCCTTCTCCAGATCCTTGCGCAATTCCTTCGAGAGCTTGTTCAGGTCGATCTCGCGCAGCAGATCACGCACAGCCTCGGCCCCGATCTTCGCCTTGAAGTTCCCGCCGAACTTGGAGATAGCATCCTGATATTTATCCTCGGAAAGAAGATCTTTTTTCTTGAGCGACGTGGTGCCGGGATCAAGGATGACATATTCTTCGTAATAGATGATCTTCTCGAGATCGCGTAAACCGATCTGCAAGAGCGCCGCCAAACGGCTTGGGACCGCCTTGTAGAACCAGATATGGGTCACAGGACATGCAAGATCAATATGCCCCATGCGTTCGCGCCGGACAGATGAACGCGTCACCAGAACGCCACAGCGGTCGCAAGTGATCCCCTTGAACTTGATCCCCTTGTACTTGCCGCAATTACATTCCCAGTCGCGCACAGGCCCGAAAATACGTTCGCAGAAAAGTCCGTCCTTCTCTGGCTTGAGCGTTCTGTAGTTAAGCGTTTCCGCTTTTCTGACCGGTCCGTTAGACCAAGACCTGATCACGTCAGGAGAAGCGATTTTAATGGAGATCCGATCATGCTCTTTAATATTGATTTCGGGTTTCATTCCTTCTTCTCACCCTCTTCAGTAGCGCCTTCAGCTCTCTCGAGGCGAATATCCAAGCACAATCCCTGCAACTCCTTCACCAGAACGTTAAATGATTCAGGAGTACCCGGGGCTAATTTATGTTCACCCTTAACGATTGCCTCATAGATGCGGCTGCGGCCAAGGACATCGTCAGACTTGACGGTAAGCATTTCCTGCAGTGTGTACGCCGCGCCATAAGCCTCAAGCGCCCACACTTCCATTTCCCCGAAACGCTGGCCACCGAAATGGGCTTTACCGCCCAAAGGCTGCTGCGTAACGAGAGAATACGGCCCGATCGAACGGGCATGTATCTTTTCATCGACCAGGTGGTTGAGCTTGATCATGTAAATGTAGCCCACCGTGATCTTCTGGTCGAACGGATGACCCGTAAAACCGTCAAGAACAACGGTCTTCCCGTCTTCCGGAAGCTTGGCTTCCCTGAGAAGGCCGCGGATATCATCTTCCGTAGCGCCATTAAAAACAGGTGATTCAATATGCAACCCCAACGCCTGGGCCGCCCACCCCAAATGTGTTTCAAGCAACTGTCCGACGTTCATGCGCGAAGGCACGCCCAGCGGATTCAGGACGATATCAACCGCCTTGCCGTTCTCCAGGAAAGGCATATCTTCCTCGGGGAGGATACGGGAAACAATACCCTTGTTACCGTGACGTCCGGCCATCTTGTCACCGACAGAAAGCTTGCGCTTGGTGGCAACATAGACAACGACGCGTTTCAAGACACCGGCGGGAAGTTCATCGCCCTTCTTGACCCGATCGACCTCACGCAACTCTTCTTCCTTCAACTCATTGACCCTGTCGTTGTAAAGGGCGATAACCTCGCGGCCTTCACTGTCCTCTTCAAGGTCCTCGGTACCCAGCAGCCCGACCTTCTTTTCATCGAGCCCGAGGATATCGGAAAGTTTCTTGTTCTTTTCATTTGCCGCGAATTCAAGCTCCTGCGCGTAATACTCATGGATCTTGTCGACTTCAGCGGCTTCCTTCATCTTATCCGCTTTGTTCTTGCGTCCCCGCTCATTGCGCTGGAACACCTCAACATTGACAATGACGCCCATGATCCCCGGTGATAAGGTAAGGGACGTGTCACGGACATCTGCCGCCTTTTCACCGAAAATGGCGCGCAGCAGCCGTTCTTCAGGGGACAATTCCTTTTCGCTCTTCGGCGTAACTTTGCCGACAAGGATATCCCCGGCCTTAACTTCAGCGCCGACACGGACAATACCGTCCGGTGTCAGGTCCTTAAGGGCATCTTCGCCTACATTAGGGATGTCGCGCGTGACTTCCTCGTTCCCGAGGCGGGTCTCGCGGCATTCGCACTCAAAACGCTCGATATGAATGGACGTGAACTTGTCCTCGCGCACCGCGCGTTCATTGATAAGGATCGCGTCCTCGAAGTTATATCCGCGCCAGGGCATGAACGCGACCAGCACGTTGCGCCCCAGGGCGATACGGCCTTCTTTGGTCGCCACGCCGTCCGCGATGGTCTGCCCCTTCTCCACCTTGTCGCCGAGCTTGATGAGCGGCGTCTGGTGAACGCAGGTATTGGCATTGGAGCGCTGGTAGATCTTCAGCGGATAAACATTATCCGCACCGATGACGATCTCGCGCGCGTCGACCTTGGTGACGGTCCCTGCCTGCTGAGCGATAACAACGGCGCCGGAATCGCGCGCCACCTTCTCTTCCATACCCGTTCCAACGAACGGAACTTCGGTGATCATCAAAGGCACTGCCTGGCGCTGCATGTTAGAACCCATCAAAGCACGGTTCGCGTCATCATGCTCCAGGAACGGTATCATCGATGTTGCCACCGAAACCAGCTGCTTGGGTGACACATCCATCAATTCAACTTCCTGGGGAGATGTCTTGGGGAAATCGGTCTTGTAGCGGCACGCGACTTCCTTGGCACTGATCGTTCCGTCCTTATCAACAGGCGTATTAGCCTGGGCGATGTACTTATTCTGGTCGATATCCGCCGTTAAGTATTCTACCTTGCGGGTGACCTTGCCATTCTCGACCTTGCGATATGGTGTCTCGATGAAACCGAGGTCATTGACACGCGCGCAGGTCGTCAGTGACGAAATAAGACCGATGTTCGGGCCTTCAGGAGTTTCGATCGGGCACACGCGACCGTAGTGCGTCGGATGAACGTCGCGCACCTCGAACCCCGCGCGTTCACGGGAGAGACCACCGGGACCCAGCGCTGATAAACGCCGCTTGTGCGTCATTTCAGCGATAGGGTTCACCTGATCCGCGAACTGCGACAGCTGGCTGCGCGCAAAAAAGTCCTGGATCTGGTTTGAAAAAAGGCGCGAATTGATCAAATGGTGCGCCGTCAGATTTTCGTAGTTGCTCATCACGACCAAGCGTTCCTTGATGGAACGTTCCAGACGCGCCAGACCAATGCGGACCTGGTTCTGGATAAGCTCGCCGACCGACTTGATGCGGCGATTGCCAAGGTGGTCGATATCATCCGTCTCACCCCTGCCCTCGCGCAGCTCGAAAAGATACTTCATCACCGCAACGACCGTCGTAATATCAAGCACGCGGTTATCGAGCGGGAGGTTCAACTTAAGCTTGCGATTGACAATGTGACGCCCGACCTTCGAGAGATCGTAACGTTTGGGGTCAAAAAACAAACGATAAAAAAGCGCTTCCGCCACTTCAACCGTTGCCGGTTCCGTGGGGCGCATTTTCCGGTAAAAATCCAGGAGCGCATCTTCCTTGGATTCGGTATGGTCTTTTTCAAGTGTCGGCGCGAGCTTTTCAAACTCACTGCCAAGGACCTGCTGCATATCTTCGCGGGTCGTGAGACCCATGATGCGCAGGATCTGGCTGGCAGGAAAATTGCGGCGGCGGTCTATGTACGCCAAAAGAACGTCGTTGAGATCATACTTGATCTCGAACCACGCTCCGCGCGAAGGGATGACACGGCCATAATAAATGGTCTTACCCGTGGGATGAAGCTCGGCTTCAAAGGAAACACCCGGTGGACGCTGGATCTGAGAGACCACAACGCGCTCATCCCCGTTAATAATGAACGTGCCGGTGTCCGTCATCAAGGGAAAGTCGCCAAAATAGACTTCCTGTTCCTTGATGTCAACAGGCGTGATCAGGCGGAGTTTTACCTTGAGCGGCGCGGCATACGTCATGCCACGGCGCTGACACTCCTGACGAGAATACTTCTCCTTACCCAGAGAATAGCTGATGTATTCCAGGCGGATCTGCCCGTCGTAACTCTCGAGCGGGAAAACCTCGCGGAACACTTCTTCCAGGCCCTGATCCTGACGTTTGGCAGAATCAGCTTCTCTTTGGAGGAAGCTCTCGTAGGATTTGACCTGGATATCAAGGAGTGACGGTAACTCGAACGTATCTTGATATTTGATGAACTCTTTAATGTTCAGTTTAGCCATATCCTTACAGAATCTTCCGTTAAATGTTAATCCTGCCCCAGTTGGGGCAGGACGAAGAACCGCTTAGACTATAAAGAACACGTTACTGGAGCTCAACCTTCGCGCCAGCAGCCTCGAGCTTTTTCTTCAGGTCTTCAGCTTCTTCCTTCGACGCGTCTTCCTTGACGGTCTTGGGAGCACCCTCGACGAGATCCTTGGCTTCTTTCAAGCCCAGGTTCGTGATGGCACGGACTTCTTTAATAACGTTGATCTTATTCGCGCCCGCTTCTTTGAGGACGACCTTGAACGAAGTCTTTTCCTCAACAGGTGCCGCGGCAGCAGCGCCCGCAGCAGGACCCGCCATCATCATCGGCGCAGCGGCCGAGATGCCGAACTTTGTCTCAAGCGCTTTCACGAGATCAGACAGCTCAAGAGCTGTCAGCCCCTCGATAGACTTGATAAGCTCCGCGAGCTTAGGCGAAAGAGCAGTAGTGTTCTCAGACATGATCAGTTACCTCCCCTTTTTTCACTTATTTGTTTCAAGATCGAAAGTAATTCGACTGTTTTTCCGTTTAACGTCCTCGCCAGTCGCGTTATAGGCGACTGCAAGGTACCCAGCAACTGTGCCAGAAGGACTTCCTTGGCCGGCAGGCTGGAGAGCCGCTTGATATCGGCAGCGCCGAGAAGCTGGCTGCTGACAACCCCGCCGCGAATGGCGATGTTCTCGTTCTTTTCTGCGAATTTGATCAAAAGCTTGGCGATATCGACAGCGTCGGTATTCGTCCATATGAAAAGCGTCTGTCCGTCAAGCTTATCTGTGATCGGAGCCAGGACCGTCCCTTTCAGACCCACACGCGCCAGCGAATTGCGCGACATGTAGACCTTGGCTTTCTTCTGCTGGAGCGCCTTGCGCAACGTGCAGATATCTCCGGAAGAAACATTACGGAAATTGATCACGAAAGCGCTGGACTGGTTTTCGATGCCGTCACGAACTGTTTTTGTGATCTTCTCTCTGTAAATCTTGCCGATCTTCGTCATAGCGCCACCTTAACTCCCACACCCATGGTTGTGGACAAATAAACGCTCTTGATGAAAACGCCTTTCACTGATGCCGGCTTCGCATGCTCGACCGCTTCAATGAGGTTCTTGGCATTCACGTAGAGCTTGTCTTCACTGAACGACCGCTTGCCGACGCCCAGGTGGATGCCACCCTGTTTGTCGTTCTTGAACTCCACGCGGCCGGCTTTAACTTCCCTGAGCGCACGCTCGATATCCGCCGTGACCGTGCCAGCTTTGGGGCTGGGCATGAGGCCGCGAGGACCGAGGACTTTTCCGAGCTTGCTCAGGTCTCTCATCATATCCGGGGTTGCGATGAGGCAATCGAAACCCAGGAATCCTTTGTCGATCTTCTCAATAAGGTCCTGGCTGCCGACAAAATCCGCGCCGGCATCCTTGGCCTTGTTAACATTCTCACCTTGGCATACCACAGCGACCTTAAGAGATTTCCCGGTCCCGTGCGGCAGGACAATGGTCCCGCGGATATTCTGGTCCGATGCCTTGAGATTAAGGTTCAGGTTGAAATGAAGCTCGACTGTCTCGTCAAACTTGACTTTAGGGGCCCGCTGGACGACCGTAATGGCATCCTTTAAGGGGTACGCCTTGACAACATCGAGATTCTTATATGCTTCTTTAACGCGCTTGCTGGTCTTTGTTACCATGTGATTTAATCCTTTATCGCGATTCCCATGCTTCTCGCGGTCCCTGTGACCACGCGAACGGCCTGCTGAAGATCGCCGGTGTTCAGGTCATCCATCTTCAGTTTGGCGATCTCTTCGACCTGAGCGCGTGTCAACGTGGCGATGGTCTGTTTGCCGGCTTCACCTGACGCTTTCGCGACTTTAGCCGCCTTCTTCAGAAGGGCCGAGCTCGGCGGGGTCTTGATGATGAAATCGAACGATTTATCCTTGTAAATATTGATGATGACCGGCAACGGCATAGGGTCACGGCCCTTGGTCTGCTCGTTGAACTTCTTGCAAAACTCCATGATGTTGACGCCATGCTGGCCGAGCGCCGGACCGACTGGCGGCGCAGGATTCGCCTGCCCTGCCGTCACGTAAAGATTTACCTTAGCAACCTGTTCTTTTGCCATATTTTTTCCTGATCGTGATGGTTAGATTTTCTCGACCTGCCAGTACTCGAGCTCAACAAGGGTGGAGCGGCCGAACACCGGCACGCTGACCTTGAGCTTCCCGCGGTCGGGATAGACTTCCGTCACGGAACCGTTAAAATTCGCGAACGGCCCCTGCGTGATGCGGATCGGTTCGTTGATATCGAAAACGATCTTGGGCGAGGGTTTAGACTCGGTCTCGACCGTTCTCTTGAGAATGTTGTTCACTTCTGTTTCTGAAAGCTTCTGCGGCTGACGGCCAGGACCGATGAAACTGGTAACGCCGGGTGTTGTCTTGATGAGATACCAGCTCTCCTTGGTCATGTTCATCTTGATCAGGATGTAGCCGGGAAAGAATTTTCTGGTGGTGATGCGCTTTTTGCCGCCGCGAACCTCGGATACCTGCTCGGTCGGGACAACGATCTCTTCCACGTAATTCTTGAGCTCGGTGGTTTGAATGCGGCGGTCAATACCCGCTTTCGCGCGTTCCTCGGCCCCTGTCTGTGTGTGAATAACGTACCAGTCCATTGTTCCTTATCTGACGATAACGTGCATTCCCCGGGAAAGCAGGAGATCGGTCGATGTGATGAACAGCCCGAGGCAGATGGCACTGATCAGCACGATCCACGTCGCATTGATCAGGTCCTTGCGGGGAGTCCAGGAGACCTTCTTTATCTCCGCGACCACTTCATCGATGAATGTTTTAACGTCCGCTATCATAATAATTCACAGGCCAGGCAGGATTCGAACCTGCAACCTGCGGTTTTGGAGACCGTCGCTCTACCAGTTAGAGCTACTGGCCTAAGTTTTCTTATTTCTTCATTTCTTTGTGCGGCAAATGCTTCCTGCAAAAAGGACAATACTTCTTGAGCTCAAGACGCTCAGGTTTCTTTTTTTTGTCCTTCATGCCGGAGTAGTTGATCCGCTGACACTCGGTACACTGGAAATGTATGATCTCGCGCATAGATCCTGTCTTGTGTTAAACGATGCCGATATCTGGAGCCCTCGACCGGAATTGAACCGGTGACCTCGTCCTTACCAAGGACGTGCTCTACCAACTGAGCTACAAGGGCACAAATGCAATCCCGTCTGCTCTCGCGAGCGGCCACGGAATAAATGAACGTGAAGTATAGCCAATGCCCTTGCTTTTGTCAAGCTAATAAAGTCGACAAACAAAAAAACTGGATGGATCCGAAGCGTGGCCCGACGGAGAAACTACTGCAACTTCAGAAAACGACGCTTGCCTATCTTCAGCACACCGGGCGCCGGGATCCAACCCTCATCCGCGACCGGTTGCCCGTTGAAGGAGATCGCGCCCTGCTTGATCAGGCGGCGCGCCTCGTTCTTTGACGGCACTGCGGCTGCTTTCACGAGAATGTCGACCAGCCCCGCGCTTCCCTGCACCAGCTGTGCAAGTGGAACAACCTGGATATCGTCGGGGACCTGTTTTTGCGAAAAAACATTCTCGAAATGCGCCCGTGCGTCACGGACTGCGTCGGCTCCGTGAAACTGCCCGACGATCTCGCCGGCAAGTTTCATCTTGGCCTCCTTCGGATGCATCGAACGGACAGCCGCAAGATCATCGTCCGTCAGAAGCTCGAAGTATCTTTCCATCAGCTTGTCACTGATCGACATCACCTTGCCGAAGATCTCACGCGGCGGCTCGTTGATGCCGATGTAATTCCCGAGGGACTTGGACATCTTTTGAACACCGTCGAGCCCCTCGAGCAGAGGGGTCATCACGACCGCCTGCGGCGGTTGGCCGTAGGCTTCCTGCATCTGACGGCCCATCAAAAGATTGAATTTCTGGTCAGACCCCCCGAGCTCCACGTCGGCCTTCAGGTGCACCGAATCATACCCCTGCAGCAGCGGGTAAATGAACTCGAGAAGGCTGATCTCCCGCCCCTCGTCAAAACGCTTCTTGAAGTCCGCCCGCGCCAGTGTCTGGGCCACGGTCGCGTGCGCCGTGAGTTCCATCAACTGCTGGGCGCTGAACGCGCCGAACCAGTGGCTGTTAAAGACCACCCGGGTCTTTTCCGGGTCAAGGACCTTGAATACCTGGTCCTTGTAAGTCACGGCATTCCGGTCAATGTCCTCACGGGTCATCTTCTTGCGCAATTCATTGCGCCCCGTAGGATCTCCCACCTGCGCGGTAAAATCGCCGATCAGGAACACCACCGTATGCCCCAGTTCCTGGAACTGGCGCATCTTTCTCAAAAGAACAACATGCCCCAGATGGATATCCGGCGCCGTAGGATCAAAGCCCGCCTTGACGACCAAGGGCTTTCCTTCCTGCGCGCTTTTAGCCAGCTTTTTCTCCAACAGCTCGACGCTGATGATCTCCGTCGTGCCGCGTGAAATGGCCCGCAAGGCCTCCTGGGTATCCATAAACGCCTTCCGCGCCGGTTATTAGACCCTGGCGCTGACGCCGATCTTCATCTGCTCAACATCGACCTTGATGACCTTGACCTTGATCTTGTCGCCGGCCTTGAGCTTCCCGGCCTCTTCCTTGTCGATCTCGGATGAATAGATCAGCGCTTCAACATCCTCTTCCAGCTTCACAAAAACGCCGAAGTTCGAATTCATGATGACCGTGGCGTCGATGACCGTGTCGATCGGGAACTTCCTGCCGATCTCGCTCCAGGGATTAGGCTGAAGCTGTTTCAGGCCCAGGGTGATCTTGCGATTCTTCCCGTCAACGGCGAGAACAACAACCTCGACCTGCTGGCCCTTCTGCAGGATCTCCTGCGGATGGTTGACCTTCTTGGTCCAGGACATATCGGAAACATGGATCATCCCCTCGAGGCCGTGCTCCAGTTCGACGAACGCGCCGTAATCCGCGAAACCCCGCACCGTGCCCTTGACGCGCGCGTTGACCGGGAATTTCTCTTCGGCCTTAAGCCACGGGTTATCCTCGAGTTGCTTCATGCTGAGGGAAATACGCTTGGAATCCTTGTCCACGTTAATGATCTGCACATCGACCTGCTGGCCGGTGGTGAACATTTCCTGGGGATTGACCATCTTTTTCTGCCAGGTGATCTCAGAAGCGTGCAACAAACCTTCAATGCCCTTGTCGATCTCGACAAAGACGCCATAAGGCATGATATTGACGACCTTGCCCTTAACGACAGTGCCTGTCGGGTATTTATCATAAACGCCTTCCCAGGGATTGGCCGTGATCTGCTTGAGCCCGAGGGAAACCTTGGAATTCTCCTTGTCGAAATCGAGGATCACGATCTCCAGGCGGTCGCCCAGGCGCACGATCTCGGACGGATGGCTGATGCGCGACCAGCTCATGTCCGTGATATGCAAAAGGCCGTCCACGCCACCGAGGTCGATGAAAGCGCCGAAATCCGTGATACCCTTGACAATGCCCGTGCGGCGCTGGCCCTTTTCGAGCTTCGCCCAGAGGACCTCGCGGTTCTCTTCGCGCTCTTTCTGCACCACTTCGCGGCGGGACAAAATAAGGTTGCGGCGCTGCTTGTTCATCTTGGCGACCATGAACTTATAATCACGCGCCATGATGGCGTCGGTATGGAACCCCTTGAACGCGGACAACGACATGGGCAGGAACGCTTCCACGCCCTGGATGTCAGCGATGTAACCGCCCTTGACCACGCGGATGACGCGGCCGTCGACGAGGTCGCCCTCGTTGATGACGTCGGCGATCTTCTGCCAGCCCTTCATCTTCTCGGCCTTGCCGTGCGAGAGGATCAGCTTGCCGTCCTCGTCCTCGATGTTCTCAATGAGGACGTCGATCTGCTGGCCGACCTGCACCGCAGCGGGATTGCGGAACTCAACGAGGGGCACAAAACCCTCGGATTTGAAACCGATATCGACGATGGCCTCGGTATTGTTCTTGGCCACGATAGTCCCCTGCACGATCTGCCCTTCGGCGAACGTCTTGAGGGTCCTGTTGTACATTTCTTCCATTATTGACTTAGTTACTTCGCTCATGGGAATATTCCTTCACTGCGGGGTTAAGATGTTAACACGTCCTGCCCGCCTGACAGCCTCTCTGCCAGGGGCAAGGTGATTAATTATCGTGAAGCGGGAGGTTTTGTCAACCGAAATTTAAGGAAGGGTCCTATTTATGGCGCTTCTTGTACGCCTCAAGATCGGCCCGCAATTCTTTCATTTCTTTCCTGAGGACGTCGTTCTCTGCACGCAGTTCTTTGGAACGGGCCGCTTCTTCATCCTTCAGCTCTTTCAACGCGTCAGCTTTGACAACCGCGATCTCCTGCCGAAGTTCCTTCACAGCCACAACAAGATACAGCGGCAAATTGGAAAGGTCAGTATCCAGGTATTTCCCGCCATTGATGGCCGTTTCGCCCACCATCTCGGGGAACAATGGCTGCAGTTCCTGGGCAATGAAGCCGGACACCCGGCGCGCGCGGGTTTTCTCATCGTAACCTGTCAGTGCGTTGTAATTGAACGTCACAGGCCTCAGTTTCCCGACCTTGTCCAGAACCTTTTGCCCGGAAGGGATCATATCGGCGACGTTTTCCTTGAGCCGCGCATCCGAATAATTGGTCCAAGCCGTATACCCGTTCGCCGCCGGCTGGCCGTTAAGCTGTAGTTTGTACGTCGGCGCAAGCACCCCGATGCCAACGCTGCCATCTCCGGCAATATGAACCGCCTCAGTCAAAACTCCCGAATTATATGTCCGTATTCGCAATGCCGTAGTCCCTGTATCATCACTACGCCGCGCTTGCAAATACGAAACATTAGTGCCGCCATACGGTGCTATATAAATATGCCCTGGAAGATACAGACTTTGGCCAGTCCCAATTATCGGGCTGTTAGATAAATAAATATCATACACACCATTAACATCCAATAAACCACGCGGTGCCGATGTCCC
>CAIOTT010000023.1 GCA_903861305.1 Candidatus Omnitrophota bacterium
ATTCTCGACGCTGTTTTGAGAAGCGTGCAAAATCCGGGATAATTTTGGCCAAGACTCATATATCCACCGCAGGTTTTGATGTATACTCCTAAATCATATTCTTCCTGTGAGGCCCGTTTGCGTGGCATGGTCCAAGATGAAGGAGTGAAGGTGCCAGATATTATTCCCTCGCGCGTGCGTATCGACACGTGGTTGTGTGCTGTCCGGATCTGTAAAACTCGGCCGATAGGGACTGACCTGTGCCAACGGCATATGGTTAGCATTGATGGTCAGCCCGTTAAGCCTTCCCGGCACGTTTGTGTCGGGCAGCAGGTCGTTGTACGCAAGGAAGGGATCAACTGGCATTATCGGATCTTGAAATGCATTGATAAGCGTGTAGGTGCCGCGGTCGCAAAAGAGTGTCATGAAGACATAACGCCACAGGAGGAGAAGGATAAGCTCACCCTTAACAAGGGCGGATGGGTACCGCGCCGCGCCAAGGGCGAAGGTCGTCCAACCAAGAAAGAACGCAGAGAAATGGAGCGCGTGTTAGGCCTTTAATACGCATTATGACTGAACAAAGCGAACAGCCGGACCCGGAATATCTATTAAAGCTTCTGCAGGCGCGTATGCCTTTTGGAAAGTATAAGGACCGGCTGTTGATAGATCTTCCGGAAACCTACATTTGCTGGTTCAGCCGTAAAGGCTTTCCCAAGGGTGCTTTGGGAGTGATGCTCAAAAGTATTTATGAGATCAAGCTTAATGGTCTGGACGGCCTGCTCGAGCCGATACGAAGAACATTAAAATAGTCCCTGCCATTGTGCCTTCATCTAGGCTCATTTGATAGAAACGAATGTTATTAATTGACAAAAAACTGTAGTTGGTATAATTTAAAAAAATATTTAACAAACTCGAAAAAGCCATCATCAAACCCGAATCTGATCGTGCCAATAATTCTACATGGAGAAACGTATGAAGCTGTTTAAAAGCCTCCTGAGTTTTCTGATCGTACTTTTGTTCGTTCCTAACGCCAATGCTCAAAAGACATGGACCAATGGAGCTTTGGATAACACATGGATCAGCCCCACGAACTGGGACGGCGGGACACTGCCGCTCTTGACCGACGATGTCCTTCTTGATAATTCCAACAATATTTCAAACGGGCAGTATGTGCATTTGGGGACCATAAACCCTGTTACTGTTAATTCCCTGACCAGCGATCGATCTTTGTTCCTGATGTTGAATACTGGCGAGAGCTTTTCTACGGTCGGGAATCAGGTCGTTGGGGACGCGGGGTGGGGTAAGCTTTATCAGAGTGATGGCACGAATGCTGTGGGAGCTGATCTTAACCTTGGGCTTAATGCCAGTGGAAATGGTACATATGACATGTGGGGCGGCAGTCTCAGTGCCCAGAATTTGCTGGTAGGCGTTGAGGGGACTGGCATACTGAATCAGTATTACGGGAATACGCGCATCGACAATACGCTCTCTCTCGGTGACGCGGGAACAGGTTACGGTACTTATTGGTTTTATGGAGATACCCTGACTTTGAATGCCGCAGTTGGCGACAAGTCGTATATCGGCAATAATGGCATGGGGATCTTTTATCAGCAGAGTGGTACGGTTCACGCGGAGAATACCAACCTGATAATAGGGAACACGGCCAGCTCGTATGGCGATTATCATATGAATGGCGGGAATTTTATTGCCAACAGTTTAATTATTGGGAAATGGGCAACTTCTTCAGGATTCGATCAAGCCAAGGGGAATGTGCTCATCAACACGGATCTGGTCATGGGCCTTAAGCCTGGTAGTTACGGTCAATATGGTTTGACCGATTTGTTCGACGCGGCAACCCTTCATGTCCAGGGAGATGAGTGGATCGGTGGTCTGGGACGTGGATATTTTAATCAGCAGGCCAATAAAATATCCTCGACCCATCAAGTGGACGGCAATTTGTTCATCGGCAGTATGGCGCAGTGGGATGGGGATGCGGCTACAGGGAAGGCTATTGCGGGTTGGGGTGAATATATGCTGTATAACAGCCCTAAAACAGCTTCAGTGACTGTGAACGGTGATGAGGTGATCGGTTTTGGCGGCAATGGTATTTTCTATCAGAGTGTTGGTTCGCATGATGTGGGTGGCAACCTTTTGATCGGTGGCAATACGGTTGTGACAGACCCGGATGGTGGCCAGCATAATCTGTTCGGTATGGGTACTTATTATATGGACGGGGGCGTTCTCAATGCCCATGGCGATCTGGTCTTGGGTTCTTCTTCCAGCGCCACATTCACCCAGAATGCCGGCCTGGTGACGGTTGACAACAGGCTGTTCGTGGGGGACCAGAACGGCGCGAATGGGCAGTATAAGTTGAATGGCGGTTTGCTGAGCGTGAATGCCGGTCTTTTGCAAGGATATCAGCCCGAGACCTTCATCGGTAATGCAGGCACCGGTTCGTTCGATCAGACGGGCGGGATTTTTGACGCGTCACTCTCAAAGATGTACCTGGGAAATCTGGCCGGATCACAGGGGTACTATTTTCAACAGTATAAGCCACTTGATCCGTCACAATTCAGTGCAGCCGGATTGGATCAATATCTCCAAGGCATGCTCGACACGGGATTGATCCTGCAGGATTCCGGGTATTACTATACAAACCCGGCTTTCAACGGTTTGCCTGATAGTTACAAACAAAATTTAATGAACCTGGTGTCCCCGGGGCTTACTGATGCTGAATATACGTCGATCTTTGATAAGACCACCTCTCTTTTATCGGCGCCGTTGACGGATGATCTGAATGTCAATGGACTGGTCATCGGCAGGGCCGGTCAGGGGTATTTCAACCAGTCTGGCGGCAATGTGAATGTCCTTACGGATATGGCTGTTGGCCGCGACTTTGGCAGCTACGGGTGGTATCACCTGAAATCTCTTGGACGCCTTCAGGTTAACGGCAACGAGAATATCGCTGATTTTGGACAAGCCGATTTTATCCAGGATGGGGTCTTCAGCGATCATCACGTCAGTGGTGATTTGAATATCGCCACAAAGGCTGCCTATCATCCGGAACTTGCTGTTGTGACACCTGACCAGTTCGCGGATTTTGATGCGATCCGCCAGCCACTTATTGACGGCGGCTATATCGCCGCCGTTCCTGACGGGAACGGCGGGGAGACCTATCTTGTCAGCGGCTGGTTCGTATCCGTGGACAAGAAGTTCACCGATCAGTACCCTGATCAGGCAGATAATGTGAATCAGGTCTTGATCTCCTCTGTTTTCAACGCGATCAGGGCCGGCGGCGGTACATATAATTTGAACGCAGGTCAATTGACCGTCAATGGCAATGAGAACATCGGGTTGCTGGGTTACGGCTCTTTTTACCAGGCCGGCGGCATAAATCTTGTCGGTAAGGACCTGAACCTTGGCGGTTCGGATGTGATCGGAACGTTCAGTGATGTGTCGATCGGTGTCGGGCGGAGCAAGGACGGGACCGGCTATTACGAGATCAATTCACCTGACGCTGTACTAAATGTAGGCGGTAATATCAACGTTGCACCGCTGGGAAATGGTACGTTCCGGCAGAGCGCCGGGTCAGTGAACGCGGATCACATCGCGGTCGGCGCTCAAAATAACGCGTACGGTTTTTACAATCTGGATGATGCGAACGGCTTTTCGATCGTTACGGCGAATTACGAAACAATTGGCGGGGCGGGTGTCGGCACGTTCTGGCAGAATGGCGCCGGCAGCACGAATAATGTCGCGCACGACTTTCGCCTTGGTGAAATGAAGACCGGCAACGGTACCTACACGTTGCAGGACGGGGTCCTGAATGTCGGCGGATTCATGCGCGTCGGCGACGCGGGGGTCGGCACCTTCAATCAGTGGGGCGGTGATGTCCGCCTGAGCGTTGTCAAGGGTGAAGGATTGACGGTCAAGGCCCAGGCGACTTCCTCTACTGACAGGAGCTCGTACGATATGCAGGGTGGGTCGCTCTGGGTCGGCAGTTACCAGCAGGACCTTAACGGCGGGACGACGTTCCATCGCGGCAGGATCGTGAACAACGACCTGTTCAATATCCATGACGGCGGCACAGTCGCGGCGCCGATCGTGATACGCGGGGATATTATCAACAACAACGAGTTCAATGTCTCTCACGCGGTGGTTCAGTTCGACGGCAGTTTCCTTAACAATGCCAATTTCCACAGTGATCCTTCTGTCATGAGCTTCAATGACTTAACGATCGGCACGAACGGTTATATGCGTGCTTCGCTCGGTGATCAGTTCAGGATCTCGGGTTCATTGTTGAATAACAGCGCCATGAACACGTTGTGGGATACGCATAATTCCCAGCTGGTATTTAATAGCAGCACGCATACGTTCCAGCCCAATGGTGTTGACAAGGGCGCGGTCCTGACGGGTTACACCGACAACTTCGCGTGGGGCACGGTCGATTTCGGCAATGGCTCGTTCAACCTGACGGCCCTTAACCCGGCGCAGTTGTCAGCTCTTTATGCCGATATGGTCAGTGGGCTTGATATCAGGAACGGTACGGTCTGGAACCTTGGCGGTGACATTAATGTCTACTATAATCCCAGTGCCAATGATTGGCTCAAGGGCCAGACGTATAACTTTTATACCGGCAGCGGCGCGCTTATCCCGGTCAGCACGGTAGTCACGCCGGAACCGTGCGGGCTTATCCTCTTTGTCATCGGGGCGGCGGTCCTGGCTTTCTGGAGGTTCCGCTTCAAGATCGCCTAGGCCCATATTCAACGCGTTTGAGCGCGGCATCATTCAAAAAGCCCATCCGATCCTGGATGGGCTTTTTCATTTGTCGGGAAAGTATATAGATGATCAGGGAACAGGTGGCCGCAAATAAATGCAAGTCAATGAAACGCCACATATTTAAGATCATCCTGCTTGAGCTGAATTCAGGATTGTACCAGGGTATAATTGATTCATTTTTGCTCTTTCATTAGAATCTCGCGTACAAAGGCTGTTATTAGAACTGATATAACCCTGGATCTTTAAAACCCCTGGAGTCGGCATGAAAAGCGGCGGACTTTTCTCTGAATACTGCATCAAGGATGTTCTTTTCAAGAACCGCCTGGGCGTTGCGCCCATGACGCGCATGTCTTCTTCCGTCGATGGTATCCCGCGGCGAGATGTATTTGAATTCCTGGTCCACCGGGCGAAGAGCGGGGCGGGGGCTGTTTATTCAGAGGCTATCGTCACCGATTATGAAAGCGCACAGGGCTACCCGCGCCAGTCACGCCTGAGCACGCAGCGTCAGATCGAAGCCTGGAAGCCTGTTGTTCATGATATTCAGCAAGAAGGGGCTGTGGCGATCATGCAGATGTTCCATTGCGGCCGGATAGCGACTCCGGAGGTAAATCCGGCCCATCGCTCTATCGCGCCCAGTCCGCTGGCCCCTCGACAGAACAATCCTTTGAGCGCGGCGCCTTATCCTGTTCCGGATGAGATCACTTTTTTTGATATGAAGCACGTGTTGCTTGGGTTTGTGGAAACCGCGCGCGGCGCTGTGGCCGCGGGATTTAAAGGCATAGAATTGCATTGCGCCCACGGCTACCTGCTTAGCCAGTTCTTATCCAGTTATTCGAATCAGCGCGGCGATGCTTTTGGCGGTCCGGTAGAGAACCGTTTTCGTTTTGTGCGCGAAATTATTCAGGCGGTCCGTGAAGTCGTCCCGTCCGACAGGCTGCTTTTGGTCAGGATATCGAACTGGGGTGTGGTGGACATGGATGTTGAACTTTTTAACAAGGAAGAGTATCAGGAAGTTATCCGGTTGTTCTCTAAAGAGCCTATTGATGCCATCTCTGTATCAACCTATGCCTATGATCAGAAGGTATTCGGCACGAACCAGAACATGGCTCAGATCACCAGGGACGTAACGACTTTGCCGATCTTTATCTGCGGCCAGATCCACGACCGTTCTTCCGCTGAGAACGCTCTTGGCGACGCGGACATTGTCCTTTCAGGTAAATCGGCATTGCTGAACCCGCAATGGATCAGTGACGTCCGTCAAGGGAGGCCTTTGCCGCCGCGACGATCGGAAGAAGCGAATATCGCCTACACTGAAACTCAGCTTCTATGAAGCATCCCGTCAAGTGGTGTTGACGGGATTTTTTTATCCTTGACACTGTACCGACCGGTCGGTATACTTAATATCGAGCCGGATGCAAAAGCGGTATGAAAATTTTGGAGGCTGTGATGGCTAAAAGGGCCAATTGCAAAGAAAAGATCCTGGATGCCGCCGAAGCTGTGGTCATGGAAATGGGCGCCGTGCGCATGTCGCTTGATGTGGTCGCCAAAAAGGCAGGGGTCAGCAAAGGTGGGCTTATGTATCATTTTTCCACCAAGAAGGGCCTGCTTAAAGGCATGATCGAAAGAATGGTCAGGCAATTCTTTGCCGATCGAGAGGCATTGGTAAAAGAGATCAGTCCGGGTAAAGGGCGGATGCTGAAGGCCGGCATCCTCACAGCGCTGCGGCCTGACGAAAAGCGTGAACGCATGGGGCTTTCCATTTTAGTGGTTGCGGCCCATGACCCGGAGTTGCTCAAGTGCCTTAAGGATGTTCACCGTGAGCATCTCAAGGACATGGCTGCATCAGGCTTAAACCTTGAGCGGGCGGCGATCATTTCTCTGGCATCTGATGGCTTGATGCTTTCTGAGATGTTAGGCATGTCACCTTACAGCCCGAGCTTAAAAAAGAAGATCATGGACACGATGGTCATGATGATCGAGGAACTGGAGTCAGGTAAGCGATGAAACGTATGTATCTTCCCAGAAGTTTAATAATATTGCTGAGTGCCATGTCATTGGGCGGGTGCGCTACGCCTTTGTCCCGTGGTCCAGAGGCAATGGTACCTCCCGGTGCGTATTCAGCTGTGGCCGTGCCGGCCATGACCGTTGCGACAGATGTGCCAGGCGGCAGCGCACAAAAATTCGTTTCGGGCGGTGATATCCCGGCCCTATGGTGGACGCTTTTCAAATCGGAAGAACTTGACCGTCTCATCCGTCAAGCTCTGGCTCAAAATCCGACATTAGCGGCCGCGCAGGCCACGCTTCGCGAGGCCCAGGAGAATTATAACGCCAGGGCCGGAAGTGAGTATTATCCGGATATTGCCGCTAACCTGTCATCATCGCGGAAGAAAAGTTCGCCTGCTGCGGCGGGCCAGCCTTCGGGGACCAAGGGCACTATCTTTGATCTTCATAATGTTTCGGTGGATGTGGCGTACGCATTCGATATATTTGGCGGTGGGCAGCGCGAACTTGACGGTCTAAAAGCAGAGGTCGACTATCAGCGGTTTCAGCTGGAGGCCGCGTATCTTTCGCTGACAGGGAATATCGTTACCACGGCAATAAGGGAAGCGTCCTTGCGGGAACAATTGATCGCCTTGAATGATATTGTCGCGTCCGAGGAAAAACAATTGAGCATGCTGGAACAGCAAATGGCTTTAGGCGGCGCCGCGCGCACGGAAATACTGGCCCAGCGCGCTCAGCTTGAGCAGACCCGGGCGAGTGTCCCTTCTGTTGAGAAAGAACTGTCCCTGGTCCGTCATCAGCTTATGGTATTGACGGGGAAGTTCCCCGCCGATGACAGGGGGGTGGCCAATTTTTCATTGTCGATGATCCGTTTACCCGAAGTCCTTCCGATCTCCCTGCCTTCAGCGTTGGTGCATCAGCGGCCGGATATCCGTGCCGCAGAAGCCCTGATGCGGGCGGCAAGCGCCAGGGTCGGTGTGGCGAACGCCAACCTTTACCCGCAGATCACTCTTAACGGCAGTTATGGCCTGCAATCCGGCAGTATGAAGGATCTTTTTGATGCCAATAGCACGGTATGGAACCTCGGCGCCGGTATCGTTCAGCCGATCTTTAACGGCGGTAAGCTTCGTGCGCAGCAGCGGGCATCCATGGCGGCGTATGACGCGGCCAAAGCCCGGTTCCGTCAAACCTTGTTGACCTCCTTTGGGAATGTGGCTGATGTCCTGCGCGCGCTGGAGACCGATGCCAGTGCACTCAAGGCCCAGGCTGATGCAGAGACCGCGGCCGCCGCGTCCCTGGAAATGACCCGTCAACAGCTTGTCGCAGGGGCTGTTAATTACATTTTTTTGCTCAACGCCGAGCGTCAGTACCAGCAGGCGCGTATCAATTTGATCCAGGCCCGGGCCGAGCGTTTGTCGGATACAGCCGCTCTTTTTCAGGCGCTGGGCGGCGGCTGGTGGGACCCGTTCGACGGGCGAACAGGGGTAACATTAAAGGAGTGAGCGTATGGCCAGAAAAATGTTCATAATGCTTCTTATTGCCGGAGGGATCTTTGGCGTTGTCTTCGGCTACCACGCCTTTGGCACGTACATGATGAATCAGCATTTTGCCACCATGCAGGCACCTCCGGTGGTGGTCTCAACGGTCAAGGCCGGAATGCAGCTGTGGCAGCCGCGTATCAAGGCTGTGGGAAGCTTGCGTGCCGTCCAGGGGATCGACGTCTCCAACGAGATCGCCGGCATCGTTGAGAGTGTAAATTTCAAGTCAGGGGATGATGTTCAGGCGGGACAGGTCCTGCTTGATCTGAACGCGTCCGCGGATATCGCCCAGCTTGAGTCATTGGAAGCCGCCGCGGAACTTGCGCGGTCGGTCTATGAGCGCGACAAGAAACAACTTGAGATCCAGGCCGTTAGCCAGGCGGTTGTCGATGCCGATGCTGCGGATCTCAAAGGCCGCAAGGCCCAGCAGGCCCAGCAGGCCGCGCTTGTTGCCAAAAAGAAGATCAAAGCCGCCTTTAACGGTAAACTTGGTATCAGCGCTGTTAATCCCGGGCAGTACCTGAATCCTGGAGAGAAGATCGTGACGTTGCAATCCCTGGATGTGCTTTACGCCGATTTTTTTCTTCCCCAGCAGGAGCTGTCGCGCCTTGCCATTGGCCAGGAAGTCAATGTGGTAACAGATACATTCCCTGCGCGGACCTTTGCCGGAACGATCACGGCCATCAACACGAAGGTCGAACAGGACACGCGCAATGTCCAGGTCCAGGCGTCGCTTCCAAATCCTGGGCATGAGCTTCTGCCGGGAATGTTCGTTGCCGTTGAGGTCGAGGCTGGCGATGCCAAACCGCACCTGACACTGCCGCAGACCGCTGTAACGTTCAATCCTTATGGCGAGACGGTATATATAGTTGAGACATCTGAAAAGGATGACAAGGGTGCATCCATATTCAAGGCCAGGCAGACCTTTATCACCGTGGGTGAAACGCGCGGCGATCAGTTGAGCATCATTAAAGGTATTAAAGAAGGGGACCTGATCGTATCGAGCGGCCAGCATAAGCTCAAGAACGGAAGTGTGGTCATTATCAATGATCAGGTTCAGCCCGGGAATGACCCGGCCCCGGAACCTGTTGACCAATAAGTTTTTCAACGGAGAACGGTTTCATGAACTTTACTGATATTTTCGTCAAACGTCCGGTCCTCGCAACGGTGGTGAGCCTGCTCATCTTCGTCCTGGGTCTGCGTGCCGCGAGCTTGTTGAGCGTGCGGGAATATCCCCAGACCCAGAACGCGGTCGTGACGGTCAGCACCGTGTATACCGGTGCCGATCCTGCACTGGTGGCGGGATTCATCACCACACCGCTTGAGAATTCCATCGCCCAGGCCAGCGGCATTGACTATCTCACCTCATCCAGCACGTCGAATGTGAGCGTGATCAAGGCCAACCTCCGCCTTAATTATGATGCCAACAAGGCCTTGACTGAGATCAATACCAAGGTCAACGCCGTCCTGAACCAGTTGCCCAAAGAGGCCCAGCAACCTGCGATCACGGTTGCGGTCGGCGAATCAACGGATTCAATGTACATTGGTTTTTACAGCAAAGTCCTGGAAACGAACAAGATCACTGATTACCTGATCAGGGTCGTGCAGCCCAAACTTCAGACAGTAGAAGGGGTGCAGACCGCCGAGATCCTGGGCGGACGCCAGTTCGCGCTCCGTGCCTGGCTGGATCCCCAAAAAATGGCTGCACGCGGTGTGACAGCGGTTGACGTGAGCAACGCGCTGGCCGCCAATGATTTCATCGCTGCGGTTGGGCGCACCCGGGGACTTATGGTAACAGC
Source organism: Candidatus Omnitrophota bacterium (assembly GCA_903861305.1). Classification (GTDB taxonomy): domain Bacteria; phylum Omnitrophota; class Gorgyraeia; order Zapsychrales; family Fredricksoniimonadaceae; genus Fredricksoniimonas. Next base: position 10,097 of record CAIOTT010000023.1, read on the forward strand.
TGACCTTACCGCAGCCACAGGCCTTCATTCAGTTGAACAATTCCGGGAACTTGTTATCAAGTCGACGGGTGGAGCTACGGTACGCCTGGCGGACGTAGCCAATGTCACACTGGGATCCGACGATTACGACACTACGGTAGCCTTTGATGGCGAAAATGCTGTGTTTATCGGGATCAAAGTAGCACCGAGCGCGAACCTGCTGACGGTCATTGCCGGTGTGCGCAAGGCTTTCCCGGAAGTCCAGACGTTATTGCCGGAAGGCCTTGAAGGGCGGGTCATTTATGACGCGACCAATTATATCAACAGTTCGATCCGTGAGGTCATCAAGACGCTGATCGAGTCACTCCTTATCGTAACGCTTGTGATCTTTTTATTTCTTGGGACTTTTCGTTCTGTCGTGATCCCGGCTGTGGCGATGCCCTTATCCTTGATCGGTGCTTTGTTCATGATGCTTGTTTTTGGGTACACGATCAATTTATTGACGCTTCTGGCGCTGATCCTGGCCATCGGCCTTGTTGTGGATGACGCGATCATTGTCGTTGAGAATATCCACAGGCACATTGAGCTGGGTATGGCGCCGCTGGAAGCTTCTCTGCGGGGGGCGCGCGAACTGTCTAGCGCCATTATCGCGATGACCATTGTCCTGGTGGCGGTCTATGTTCCCATAGGCTTTATGGGCGGCTTGACCGGTGCTTTGTTCACTGAATTCGCGTTCACGCTGGTAGGCGCTGTTGTTGTGTCGGCTTTGGTGGCTCTCACGTTGTCACCCATGATGTGTTCCAAAATGCTCAGGCATCATGATCCGGACGGGCGCAGGACATTCACTGAGATCATCGACCAGCACTTCGAACGCCTGCAGGGATTTTACAGGAAAATGCTGCATGGGACGTTGGATTATCTACCCGTGGTGGCTATTTTTGCCGTCATCGTTCTGACCAGCACATATTTTTTGTACTTGAATTCAAGCAGCGAGCTTGCACCCCAGGAAGATCAGGGTTTTGTTATGGCCATGTATACCGGCGCGCCGAACGCGTCGCTGGAACAGACCGGTCTCTATTCGAAACAGGTTTTTAATATTCTCAAAGCATCACCTGAGACTGAACATATTTTTCAGATCGACGGCTTAGGCGGGCTTAACGCCGGGCTTGCGGGTATTGTGCTCAAGCCCTGGGACGAACGCAAGCGTTCTTCGGCCCAGTTCCAGCAAGAACTTCAAATGAAGCTTGCCGGTATTGCGGGGGTGAGCGGCGTGGCTTTCCTGCCGCCTTCCTTGCCCGGGGGCGGAGAGGGCCTTCCGGTCCAGTTCGTTATCGGAACGACTGACTCTTCGGCACGGTTAAATGAAGTCTCGGCTGCTTTTCTCGACAAAGTGCGTGCGAGCGGCATGTTCATGTTCATTGACACTGACCTTAAGATCGACAAACCGCAGACCGAAATATTGATCGACCGCGAGAAAGCGGCGCAGATGGGCTTGTCTATGCGCGATGTTGGCAGTGTCCTGGGTTCCATGCTTGGCGGCGGGTACGTGAACTATTTCAGCCTTTCCGGACGATCCTATAAAGTCATTCCGCAGGTCATGCGCAGCGAACGGTTAAATCCAGACCAGCTGAAAGATTATTACATCACAACCGCCAGCGGCGCATCGGTACCCATCTCGACCATTGTCAGTTTCAAGACCAGTGTCGTGCCCCAGTCGCTGAACCATTTCCAGCAGCTGAATTCTGCGACTATTTCCGGCGTCCAGATGCCGGGCATCCCTCTTGGGCAGGCGCTGGCAAAGCTCAAGGAAATAGCTCAGGAGGTTTTGCCTCAGGGATACTCCGTGGACCATGCAGGGCAGTCGCGGCAGTATGTCAAGGAATCCACTGCGCTCGTCGTTACGTTCTTATTCGCGCTGCTTATTATTTTCCTGGCATTGGCCGCGCAGTTTGAAAGTTTCCGTGATCCTCTCATCGTGCTGGTAAGTGTTCCTATGTCGATCTGCGGGGCGCTGATATTCATCAGCCTTGGTGTCGGCGGCGCCAGCCTGAACATTTTTACACAGGTCGGCCTCGTGACGCTGATCGGGCTCATCAGCAAACACGGTATTTTGATCGTTCAGTTCGCCAACGACCTTCGGCGCGAAGGCCGCTCCAAGCGCGAAGCCATCGAGACGGCGGCCGGGATACGCTTGCGTCCCATCCTTATGACTACAGCAGCGATGGTGTTCGGAGTTATGCCCCTGGTCCTGGCTTCCGGTGCCGGCGCTGCCGGACGGTTCAATATGGGTCTGGTCATTTCCACAGGCATCGCCATCGGCACGCTGTTCACACTTTTTGTTGTTCCTGCCATGTACATGTTGCTCGCGACAGAACACAAGGACCCTGGTGCTGTCGATCGCCCTGCCAGGCACTGACTTCTTTCGTTTCCCCTTGTTATACCCCGGTACAATAGAATCATGGCTGGTCCTTTCCTAGAATACATATCAGAAGAGAAGTCAATAACTCCATGCCAGGACCATGTCTATGTCAGGACGGCACAGTGGAACAATATCATTTGAACGAAAGAAGGACGTATGGAAAAAAAGGACTCTGTTATTGCGATCTATCCGTCACATGCCGGTGCGGACGCCGCTGTCAGGCGTCTTCATCAAACAGGTTTCGACATGACGAAGCTTTCAGTGGTAGGACGGGATACCCATATTGAAGAGCATGTGGTAGGTTATTATAATATCGGTGAACGCATGAGCCTGTGGGGCAAAACGGGTGCTTTTTGGGGCGGTTTGTGGGGATTATTGTTCGGTTCCGCGTATTTTTGGATCCCGACAGTTGGACCCATTTTGATCGCGGGGCCGCTGGTCACCTGGGTCGTAGCGGCGCTTGAAAGCGCTGTCGTGGTTGGCGGCTTGAGCACTATCGGTGCTGGTTTGTATACACTGGGGATACCTCAAGAGGCCATAGTGCACTACGAAACAGCATTGAAGGCCGGCAAGTTTATTTTGGTTGCCCACGGTTCTGCCGATGAGGTCCGTCATGCCAGGGAGATACTGCATCAGACAGAACCTGAGAAACTTGATCATCATTAATTACCGCGCCTGAAGGGGCTTATGAAGAGTCGTAAACTACAACACATACGTTGCAAAACAAATATTCTCAGGATCATCCCGAAAATGTTGTTCCTGATCATTCTTTTTCTTCTTCCTTTTGATCTGGCCCGCGCGGATGACGCTGTCACTCCGTTATCTTTAGGAGATAGCGATGCTTACACAAAGAGCATGGATGTTTTGCGCCGCGACCTTGAAATTATCAACACCAACCTCCGCACGTCAGTATCGTCCAGCGTTGTTCCAAGCGATCTTATAGGCCTTTCCAACGATGCCACCCGCTATCCTAATGACGCTTTATCGAACCCCAACAATGCCTCAACGCACCCTAATAACGCTTTAGCGAACAGGAATGACGCCACGGTCCATCCCAACAATGCCGCGAATTATACCAATGATGCCACCCTTCGGCCGAATACCACGTCGCCGCGTTCTACACCTAGATCTGTCAATCGTTAAAAAGATCAAAAAATACAAGGACATAACGGCTTGCTTCAGTTACTCTTTAAGGAAAGACAGGGGGCATCATGAACAAACCAGGGATCATTGGCACGATCGGACCCGCGAGTAATACTCTTTCACTCCTGAACAAACTGATGCGGGCCGGCATGGACGTTGCCCGTCTCAATTTCTCCCACGGCAACCTTGCGGGGCACGCGCAGGTCATTGACCGGATCAGGACATTGAACAAAAAATATTCCAGACGTTTGCGTATCCTGGGAGACCTCGAGGGGTACAGGATCAGGATAGGCAAGCTTGAGCAGGATATCCTCTTAAGAAAGAGGCAGTCGCTCGTCTTGAGCAATGCCGCGCTGCCTTGCTTTGTGGATGCGGTACCTTTTGATTATCAGGGCGACCTGAAGGCCATCAAAAAGGGTGTTCCCATTTACATTGACGACGGCAATATCGCGCTAAAAGTCCTCTCAGGCAACAGGAACACTCTTAAAACAGAAGTGGTTGTTCCCGGCGTTCTGAAAGAGCATAAAGGAATAAACATTCCCGATGCCGACCTCGGCTGTAACGGCCTGACAGGGCGGGATAAGGAAAATATCGAGTTTTGCGTCAGCAACCGGGTGGATCACATCGCGCAGTCGTTCGTCCGCAGCAGGGCCGATATCCTCAACTTCAGAGATTCGGTCAAGGACCGCTGCCCGGCCTGCAAGATTATCGCCAAGATCGAGAACAAAGAGGGTATCAGGAATATCGATGATATCCTCGCGGTCAGCGATGGGATCATGATCGCCAGGGGCGATATGGGCGTGTCTTTGCCGATTTATGAAATTGCCGTCATCCAGAAAATGATCATCCGCAAATGCAACCGCGCAAAAAAAATGGTAATAACGGCGACCCAGATGCTGGAAAGCATGACCGAACATTTAAGGCCGACACGGGCCGAGGTCACGGATGTTGCCAACGCCATGCTTGACGGTTCGGATTTCTTGATGCTTTCCGCCGAGACTGCGGCAGGGAATTATCCTGTTGAGGCGGTCGCCATGATGCGTCAGATCGTAGACTACACCCGAGCTCATGCCAGAGCCCTATGAACGAGATCAAGCGGATACTACTGCTGTGCACCGGCTTCCTGTTCGTTGTCCTCGGCATCCTGGGTGCTCTTTTGCCTGTAGTGCCGTCGCTCCCTTTTTTTATTATTGCGTCTGTCTGCTTTTCAAAAAGCTCAAAGAAATTCCATCGCTTGCTGATGGATAATGCGATCGTTGGGCCCTGTATTAAACGTTACCATGAACACAACGGGATCGGATTAAGGATCAAGATACTTCTTATCATTTCCCAGTGGGTTGGCATTGTGGGTTCATCGATCCTTTTTGTTCATAATTTTCCAGGTAGAGTGCTGATGTGTGTCATTGGTATTTCAGTAACTGTATACTTAATTTCACTGAAGACAGCCAGATAAGGGTATGAGGCTGCGGTAAAGGCGTCCGCAGTTGAAGTATAAATCAGGGAACTTTTTCACATGAACTGCTGTCTAATTTAAAGGAATAGGGTTGATACCGGAGGTGCTTATGAAAAATTCACTTAAGTTCTGTTTTCCCTCAACACTGCTTGTTAGCATGCTGGCTTTGTTTATTTTATGTTTTACTCAAACAGCAGCCCACGCCGGCGTTTCTGTGGGGATAGGTTTGGGCGGACGTTGGCACCATGGCGATGTTGCCATCAGCGGGTATTTTCCCTTAAGGCATTATTATGAAAATAGCTATTACTATCAGCCGTACTATCAAGTCCCTTCTTACACTTATATTTTAGAAACGGCACCGATCGGAGCTGTCGTTTACGCTATCCCCGCAGGGTGCCGGCAGTTTATTATCAATGGGACAACTTACTTTGAGTATAACGGAACTTATTACGTGCCTGTTGCCGGAGGCTATCAGGTGGTACCGCCGCCAGTTATCCTTCAGGCAGCCCCTGTCGTTTTGCCACCTGCCGATATCACCACGGTCACGGCTTCAGCCAACAGTCAGGAATCCTTTACAGTTAATGTTCCGAATTCCCAGGGAGGGTATACGCCTGTTAGCCTTACCCGGTCCGGGAGCGGTTTTATCGGTCCCCAGGGAGAATTTTATAATGAATTTCCCAAAATAGAGCAATTACGTGTTATGTATACAAAATGAAAAAGGTGATAAAATGCGTTCAACGCGGGCGCTTGGCAGGCATTTAATCCCGGATTTTGCACGCTTCTCAAAACAGCGTCGAGAATACTGTGCACTAAAAAGTG
>CAIOTT010000024.1 GCA_903861305.1 Candidatus Omnitrophota bacterium
CCCGCAGGGGTCGCGTGGCAAATCCGACGAGGATTTGCCAGCTTTGCGAGGTAATCCTGGACTTTTGCACGCACTTTTTAGTGCACAGTATTCTCGACGCTGTTTTGAGAAGCGTGCAACATCCGGGATAAAAACTAAAACAGCATTTTTTTACTATGTATAAAAAGAGCGTATTAGCCCTGGCTTTATTATTTGCTTTGTCTGGAGCCAGCGTCGCTGCGTTTGGTCAAGAAGATCGATCGGATGCACTGATCGATCAGCTCAATGGTAAGTCATGCAACTTCGAGGTCCGGGGAGATTCTTGTTTCAAGCGGCACCCTTTTGCGACAATCTTCCGTAGAAGTGATAAAGAGAAATGTATCATTGATGCTGCCAGGGCGTTAGGGATGATGGGCGGGCCGGCGAATGCCGCCATACCCGCGTTGATCGACGCATTGAACAAGTACCGTAATGTCGATTCTGGCGACGGGATCATCCCCGTGCGTTCTGAGATCGCTTTAGCGTTGGGCCGGACCGGCGATCCATCCGTGGTCAAGCCGTTGATCGCGGTCCTTGGTTCTGACGATCAGGTCATACTCTCGGAATCGGCATCTGTTGGTGACGGGTATATACTAATAAAAGGGACCACCTATGGCGCTGTCGTCGAGGCGCTGGGGATGTTGGGCGCGCAGGCCAAGGAAGCCCTTCCGGCGTTAAACGGCCTGCTGGTGAAACACCCCGGAAGTTTGAGGGCTGGCGTTGAAGCGGCTATCAGAAAGATCAGCGAATAGTTTTATGATGAGATATTTCAGCCAACAGCACGTCGAGTGAATATGATCCCGCACGGCAGATTGAGAGAATTCGGGTTCCCGGATGAAAAGAAGTTCCCCCGGGAACTGCTTGAGCAGGAGATCGAACTGAGCCTTCCCACCGCGATGGAATACGGTACGTCACCCGTGCGCGTGCGCATCGCGCGGGGATTGGTTGTCCCTTTGCAGTTGTCTGGAAGTTCCAACGGCACTGTCATCCGCAGCGATGGGGCTATCCTGCATATCGGTCATCGGGAGGCGGGTAACCCGGCGTCAGAGCTGGAGGCGCGTTTTATCAGTGACATTCCCTACAGCCTTCGGGTCGAGATCAGCCATATCATGCGTCGGGCCCTGCAGGCGGATCCTTCCCTGAAAGGGGTGTGGGACCAGGTGTTATTGGCCTGGATGATATGGTTCCCCGCGGCGGAAAGTATCGCGGCGTTCAGGCCGGCTGGCGCGTTCGACCGTGTTGATCTGGCCTGGAAGGGGATCGAAAATTTGACGGGGCAGTTGATAGTTGAGATCGAGAAACATGCGCCTGTCCCGCCGCCCCATGTCAAGGTCAGGGTTGTTGTCCAGCATGAGGCGGAGTTCATCAAGGGTTGGTCCGGTGAAGAGTTCCTGGCTGACGAGGTTCCGGCCGCGGCGATCATCAAGGCCGGCTGGATCAATTATGTGAAGAACTTCCTTTTCCCCAAAATGCGCCTCGTCCTGGCAAACCCTGTGTTCCATTCTCGATCGACCTTCAAACTGTTTTATGGGGAAGCGGGATCGCCGACCATCAAGCTGGTCGTTGTGCCCTTGCCTCGGCCGGATGCGGCAAAGGTCAGCGCGGCGGGGATCGAATTGAACCAGGTCAAGGAACAGGGATAAAGGATCTAATGGCATTTCAGACGATCAATCTGGCAGGAACAGAATTTCCAACGTCGAATCTTTTTAATTACCTTCCGAAATTCGAAGAGATCTATTACCAGGGAAACCCGATCGAGCACGTGCAGTTATTCAGGGCGGTGCGGGAAGGGCAGGAATGCAAACTGCTCGCGGTCACCATCATCCGCAAGGACGAGGATTTTCTCTGGGAGTCGACCAGGGACCTGCTGGTCCGCTCGGTGAAGGATGCGGCGTCCATCATGCGAGGGGTTTATACCTTCGACCTCCTGACCTTCGATGTCCACAAGGAGACCGAGTTGTTCAATCCTCGGGAACTGACCCAGGTGCTGATGAACACGTCGCTGAAGCTCAAGGCGGGTGAGCAGGCGCTCATCAAATATTCGTCGGTTTACGGGATGCTGCAGAAGATGGTCGACGAGGCATGGGGCAAGATCGTCCTCAAGACGGCGGTAGAACTTTTTAATGATAAACCGAACTTTCTTTTTGCGCTGGTCAGCCGGATACTAAAGACCGTGGAATTCGCCCATGAGCCTGTGATGGTCCTGGTCAATGACCTTAGCACCTGGCCTTTGCATGACCCCCGGAATGAACAGCAGAAAGCGTTCCTGGACGGGTTGATCGCCCGGCAGGCGAAGAATGCGATCGGTTTTCCCCCTGAAGTGTATATCCAGGACCAGAATGGCGTCAGGGAATTATTTTCGGGGACCATAGTGCATTAGTACTATTATTCATTTTTATTTTGAATTACCTTTTTATTGGAGGAGTGGCGGGGTATACTTAAAGTAGTTGGCCAACCTTTCACAAGGAGGTTACCGTGGCTCTTATTTATAAAGAAGAAAATAATATTGCCACGATCACCTTCGACCAGCCTGATTCCAGGGCTAACGTCCTCGGCACCGCCATTCTTCTTGAGCTGGATAAGATCCTCGACCAGCTGAACAATCCCAGTTCCCTAAAAGCCATTGTTATCCAGAGCGCCAAGAAAGATATTTTCATTGCCGGCGCTGATATTAAAGAGATCGAAAGCATCACGGACGCGGCTGAAGGGAAAACCAAGTCACAGGCCGGCCAGCGCATCCTTAACAAGCTGGAAGACCTCCCGGTCCCCACGATCGCCGTGATCGACGGCGCGGCGCTTGGCGGAGGCTGCGAGCTGGCCCTGGCGTGCCGTTACCGTATCGCCACATTCAATGACAAGGTGCGCATCGGCCTGCCCGAGGTCAATCTCGGGTTTGTGCCGGGGTTTGGCGGCACCTGGCGTTTGCCCCGGCTTGTCGGGTTGCAGGGGGCACTCAAACTCATCCTTTCCGGTGCCCCGGTCGATGGGCGGGCCGCGTTGAAAATGGGGCTCATCGACCGCCTTTATTCACGGGTCGGGCTGGCCGACCGTGTTGCCGAGTTCGTCAACGAGATCAACGCCTCGGGCAAGCGGCGCCGGTATCCCGTGGTCCGGCCCAAAGGGTTCAACGCTTTCCTGGAAAACACCGCCATCGGGCGTAATTTCATTTTCAGCAAATCCAAAGAGAGCGTCTTAAAAGCGTCCAGGGGTTTTTATCCGGCGCCGTTGTCCGCGCTCGATGTTGTCAGCCGGACACGGGGGTTATCCCGTCGTGCGGCGATGGACATTGAGTCATCGGCTTTTGCCGAACTCGCGGTCACGCCCGTATCAAAAAATCTTGTCAGCCTTTATTATCTTACCGAAAAATTCAAGAAACTGTCCGTTCCCGGGGCCGAGGGCGTCAAGCCTGCAGCTGTCTCCAAGGCAGGGGTTATCGGCGCGGGGATCATGGGCGGCGGCATTGCCCAGCTGTTGAGCAACCGCGGGGTCCGGGTCCGTTTGAAGGATATTAACCATGACGCCATCGCCAAGGGGCTCAAGGCGGCCTATGATGTTTACAAGCAGGCCATTAAGCGCCGGCGCATGAAGCCCGCCGACGTGGCGGTGGGCATGGCCATGATCTCGGGCACGCTTGACCACAGCGGTTTTTCTGATGCGGATATCGTGATCGAGGCTGTCGTCGAGAACATGGATATCAAGAAAAAAGTTTTCGAGGAGGTTGCGCGTCATGTCCCTGACAGGACGATCCTGGCATCGAACACGTCATCCCTTTCGCTGACCGAAATGGGCCGGGGCGTGAAAGACCCCTCGCGCATCATCGGTTTTCATTTTTTCAACCCTGTCCACCGTATGCCACTCATCGAGATCATCACCACCGGCCAAACATCACAGGCGACCATTGCGGGTACGCTGGAATTCGCCAAGCGCCTGGGCAAGACACCGATCCTCGTGAAAGATGCCCCCGGATTCCTCGTGAACCGCATCCTCCTGGCGTACATCAACGAGGCGGGGCATTTGCTGCAAGAGGGCGGTGATATTGAACGCCTCGACAAGGTTGTCACGGATTTCGGTATGCCCATGGGGCCTTTCCTCCTTTCCGATGAGGTCGGGTTGGACGTGGGGGTAAAGGTATTGCATATCCTTGAAGCGGGGCTTGGGCCCAGGTTCAAGTCCTCCAAGATATTTGATGAGGTCTTCGCTTTGAAATTATTGGGAAAAAAGTCCGGCCGCGGGTTCTATATCCACGGCCCACGGCGCCGGGTCAATCCTGCCGTGCAGGCGCTGATCAAGGCGAGTTCCGCTGTTTCGGATAAGGAAGCTTTGGAGCGCATGCTCTATATCATGATCAATGAGGCGGCGCGCATCCTTGAGGAAGGCGTTGTTGACGGGCCGGACACGGTCGACATAGGGATGATCATGGGCACAGGCTTCCCGCCGTTCCGTGGTGGGTTGTTGCGTTACGCCGACACCCTGGGGGTCGAGCGTATCGTGGATGACCTCAACAGGCTCGAGGAACGTTTCAAGGACGGGCGCTTTAAGCCGGCCAGGTTCCTTCTGGACATGAAAGCCCGTAACACGAGGTTCTACGCATGAGTGCCTGGCGACCTATCACAGCCTTATCCTTCCCCCAGATCAAAGCGCTTCAGGACCGCAAGCTTCGGCATTTCGTGAACACACATGTTTATCCTTTCAGCCCGTATTATCGAAAATTGTTCGACGACAACAAGATCAACCCGGCGCATATCCGGTCTGCGGCGGACCTGAAACATCTCCCTTTCACCAGCAAGCTTGATCTCGTGGCCAAGGATAATCCCCTGAGGTACATGGACTTTATCCTTCATCCGGACCAGGAGAAGATCCGCAAGTTCTGGCCCAAGGATAAGGTTGTCCTGGCAGCGTTAAAGTCGCTGTGGATGGGTAATGCCGCGTTCAAGGCGGCCCTGGGGAAGGAATACCGGCCGATCTTCATGACGTTCACGACAGGGACGACGAATTCGCCGGTGCCGTTCACCTACAGCCGTTATGACATTGATAACCTGAAAATTTCAGGCAGCCGCATGGTCAGCCTGTTTGACGTCAAGCATAGCGAGCGTATCATGAATATTTTTCCCTATGCGCCTCATCTGGCGTTCTGGCAGACTTTTTTCGGAGCGCTGGAATCGGGGATATTCGCCCTGAGCACTGGCGGCGGCAAGGTCATGGGGACTGAGGGCAACCTTACCGCCATGATGCGCTCCAAACCGTCCGTGGTGCTGGGGGTCCCGAGTTACATTTATCATATGGTGCGTTTTGCCCAGGACCGCGATTATGACCTTTCCTTCATCAAAAAGATCGTGCTGGGCGCTTCCAAGGTCACCGTGGGGTACAAGCAGAAACTCGCGACGATGCTCGCGGCGTGCGGCGTTAAGGATGTCCTTATTTTCGGCACCTACGGCTTCACGGAAGCGCGCACCGCCTGGGCGGAATGCCCGACAGAATGTCATCTTTCCAGCGGGTATCATCTTTATCCGGACAAGGAGATATTCGAGGTCATTGATCCCGCGACAGGTGCGGTGAAGGGCGAGGGTGAGGACGGTGAGCTGGTGTATACCTCGATCGATTCCAGGGCTTCGGTGGTCCTGCGTTACCGCACCGGCGACCTCGTCAAGGGCGGCATCACGCACGGGCCGTGCCCTTATTGCGGGCGCATGGCCTTGCGCATGTCCAGCGACATTTCACGCCTTTCGGATGTGAAGGACCTGAACCTTTCCAAGATCAAGGGGGTCCTGGTGAACATGGATCATTTTGCCGGGGTCCTCAATGATATCGCCGAGATCGATGAATGGCAGATCGAGATCCGCAAGCATAACAACGATCCGTATGACAGCGACGAGCTGGTGGTATACGTGACCCCGAAGAAGGATATCAATGAGGCCACTTTTCCGGATTTTCTCAAGGACAAGCTGATGGGGGCCACGGAGCTTGCGCCCAACGAGATCAAGTTTGTTCCCCTTCCGGAGATGCTTAAGCGGCTCGAGATCGAGACGTCCAACAAGGAAAAAAGGATCCTGGATACAAGGCCCAAGGTCTAGACAGGGGGGTGTATGGAACGGATAGCGATCATTGACGGTATCAGGACCCCGTTTTGCAAGATGGGGACTTCGTTCAACAGCCTCAGCGCCCAGGAGCTTGGCCGCATCGCGGCCCGGGAGCTCATTGAGCGCCGTGGGTTTGACGTCAGGCTGATCGACGAGGTCATTTTCGGGTGCGTTGGACAGCCAGCCGAGGCGGCCAATATCGCGCGTGTCATCGCGCTCCTGGCGGGCGTCCCCAAGACCACGCCGGCATTCACAGTGCATCGCAATTGCGCCTCGGGTATCGAGGCGGTGGTTTCCGCGGCCCTGAAGATACAGGCCGGGGAAGGCAGTTGCATGCTTGTGGGCGGGGCGGAATCCATGAGCAATATCCCCTTCTTGTTCAGCAAGGCGACCCAGGAGATATTTACCGAGGTGAACAGGTCCAAGACGTTCCTGGCGCGTTTGGCGGCTTTTTCAAAATTCCGTCCGCGCCATTTTAACCCTGTCATCGGCCTGCAACTGGGGCTTACCGATCCCGTGTGCGGGCTGAACATGGGGCAGACCGCCGAGGTCCTTGTCCAGGAATTCGGCCTGACGCGCAGGGAGCAGGACCAGTTTTCGCTGGATAGCCATCTCAAGGCGGTCGCATCAAAAGCCATTTTGAGGGAAGAGATCGTTCCCGTGATCCCGGGGTTGAAGTACAAGGAAGCCGTAGTTGACGACAATGGCCCGCGGGAAGGCCAGTCCCTTGAAGCGCTGGCAAAATTGAGACCGTTCTTCGACAGGGCGACCGGCACCGTGACCGCCGGTAATTCCAGCCAGGTCACTGACGGGGCTGTGGCGCTCTTGGTCGCATCCGAAAGTTGGGCCAGGGATCGCGGGTTGAAGCCTTTGGGGTTCATCCGGGCATTCAGCTATGCCGGTGTCGAGCCGGCGCGCATGGGCATCGCCCCGGCGCACGCCATTCCCAAAGTCCTGAAGAAAGCGGGGTTGAAGTTGTCCGACATGAAGGCCGTTGAGCTCAACGAGGCTTTCGCGGCGCAGGTCCTGGCCTGCCTTAAAGCCCTGGCATCGGAAGGTTTTGCCAAAGAATTCGGTTATGAAGGTTATACCGGCGCCATTGATCCGGCGCGGCTGAATGTTCACGGGGGCGCCATTGCGCTGGGGCATCCGGTGGGATCGACGGGCGCCCGGCTCATTTTGACAATGCTTAAGCACCTGAACAGGGAAAACCTGGACCTTGGTCTGGTGTCGCTGTGCATCGGCGGAGGCCAGGGGGCGGCGGTCATTCTGGAAAAAGGAGGGGCATCATGAGCATGTTCGACAAGAATATCAGTCAGGAAAAATTGAAGTCCCTGGAATTTGCCGAAGCAGCCCGCGAACAGGAATGGAAATCCCCAAGCTACGCGCTCAATCTTTTTCACGGGAATGCGGATTTCACCCTGCTTCATCCTTTTCCCGAGCAGAGCGCCGAGGAAAAGAAGGCCGGGGATGAGTACATCGAGAAGATCGAGAAATTCCTGAAAGAGAACCTGGACCCTGACGAGGTCGACCGCACGGGGCTTATTCCCGACAAGGTTTACAAAGGCCTCGCGGCGCTGGGCGCTTTCGCGCTGAAAGTCCCGAAGGAATACGGCGGCATGGGGTTCAGCCAGTACAACTACAACCGCATCATGCACCTCGTTTCGAGCTACTGCGGGTCAACGGCCGTACTTTTGTCGGCGCACCAGAGCATCGGCGTGCCCCAGCCGTTGAAACTTTTCGGGACGCCTGAACAGAAGAGCAAATACCTGCCCATGTTCGCACAGGGGGCGATATCGGCGTTCGCTTTGACAGAGCCGAGCGTGGGCTCGGACCCCCGCAAGATGCTCACGACGGCGGTCCCGACGGAAGATGGCAAACATTATATCCTCAACGGTGAAAAACTCTGGTGCACCAACGGCCTTATCGCGGACGTTATCGCGGTCATGGCGCTCACCCCGTCGAAGACGGTCAGGGGCAAGGAGGTGAAGCAGATCACGGCTTTCATCGTGGAAACAAAATCACCGGGTTTTGAGAAGATCCATCGCTGTTCGTTCATGGGGCTTCATGGCATCCAGATCGGCCTTATCCGGTTCAACAATGTCATGGTCCCCCGGGAGAATATCATCCTCGGTGAAGGGGAGGGGTTGAAACTGGCGCTGATGACCCTTAACACGGGCCGTTTGACCCTGCCTGCCGCCTCTGCCGGTATCGCGAAGTGGTGCCTTTATGTGGCCAGGGTCTGGTCCGGGAAAAGGCAGCAGTGGGGGAGTCCCATCGGCGAGCATGAAGCCGTGGCCCTCAAACTTTCCTATATTGCCAGCCATACCTTCGCGCTTGACGCGGTGACGTGGCTCACCTCGGCCATGGCGGATGACAAGCACCGTGATATCCGCATCGAGGCCGCGGTCGCCAAATATTTCTCAACGGAGGTCTCCTGGAAGATCGCGGATGAGACGCTCCAGATCCGCGGCGGCAGCGGCTACGAGTCCTCCTCGTCGTTGCGCCAGCGCGGCGTGGATTACTGGCCTGTCGAGAGGGTCCTGCGGGATGTGCGCATCAACCGTATCATCGAAGGGACGAGCGAGATCATGCACCTTTTTATTGCCCGTGAAGCGTTGGATCCGCATTTGTCAAAGATCAAGCCTTTGCTCAGCGGCCGCACGCCGATCCTGGTCAAGGCCATCGCCGCGGTCAAAATGGCGGCATATTACGCTTTCTGGTATCCCGGCCTTTGGGGCGGGTTCATCGTTCCGTCAGAGTTACAGGGCCTGCCGCCCGCCTTGCAGGGCCATATGATGTATGTCCGCAGCGCCAGCCGCCGCCTCGCGCGGGTGACGTTCCACAACATGGTCATCTATCAGCAGAAGCTCGAGAGCAAGCAGAGCATCCTCAACCGCATCGTCGATATCGGAACGGAATTGTTCGCCATGTCCGCTGCGTGTTCTTACGCGGCCATGCTCCACAAACAGGGGCAGGCCAATGCCGTTGACCTGGCGTCGGTTTTTTGCAATGAGTCCCGCAAACGGGTCGAGGCAACATTCAAGGATGGCGGGTGCTGCAATAAGGACAAGGCCAGCCTCAGGATCGCCAGGAAAGTCCTTTCCAAAGAATTCGAATGGATGGAGAATGAGATCATCAAATGACCCCGATACGTTCGTTTTTTAACAAGCTGTCTGTCGTCAAGGATATCCTTATTTTTGAGGGGTTAAGCTGGCGCGAGCATAACCGCATCGCCCGTGTGTCGGAGCTGGTCGAGTTCAACAAGGGCGATGTTATTTGCCGCCAGGGGTCGCCTGCGGATGCCTTTTACGCGCTGGTGTCGGGCCGGGTTTATTCCTACACCATGAACGCCGCGGGCCAGAAAGAAGGGGCGGATTTTCTCCTGCGCGGCATGCACTTCGGCATCATTTCAGCCCTTACCGGAGAAGATCACTCCCACAGTTACCAGGCGGTCAATGATTCCGTTGTCCTGAAGATCGACAAGGACGCTTTTGCGCGGGTCTTGAAAACCACGCCGAAGCTCGCGCTGGCGCTCAGCAGCAGCCTTTCCCGCAAGATCCGCGGCCAGGCCTCCGAGTCACGCCGCATGCACGAGAACGTTATCATCACGGTGTTCTCACCCGTAAAAGGTTCGGGCAGTTCAACGTATGCCGCGAATCTGGCCTTGTTCCTCAAGGCGCAAGCCGAGAGTAAAAGGGTCCTGCTTTTAAGCCTTTCAGCAGACATGGGATCTTCTTTGCCCGACCTGGCGGAGCTCATTGCGGACCATCACAACGTCATGGCGGCGATCCAGAAGGAGAAGATCTCTATTCATGTTCTGGGTGTCAAATTCGATCCCGGCGACAATGTGTTGTTGGGCCGCATCAGCCAGTTCGTCAGCGCGTTCGTCAATGATTACGACCATGTTGTTTTCGACCTGTCGAGCCCTATGGATGATGTGACGCTGAAGATCCTTGTGCAGAGCGATGTCGTGCATCTTGTGACCCTTGGTTTCAGGAAAGACCTCGAGTTGGCGCGTCAAGTGCTCGACAAGTTCCCGCAGGCGTTGAAAGAGAGGATAGGCTCTAACAAGGTCAAGGTTGTCGTCAGTGGCGCGGAACGCCGCAACTGTTTAAGGCCTGACAAGATCAGGAATATCCTCGACCATGATATTTTTTTGAATCTGCCGTATATTAAACCCGGAGAGTCGAGCGAAGAGCTTATGAGTGAAGGTTTTTCGCTGACACGCGTGGCCGCGAACAGTGAATACGCTGTTATTTTGCAGCGCTTGAGCCGGCAGATCGGAGGGTCTCTGATCGGCATTGCTTTGGGCGGCGGCGCGGCGCTCGGCCTGGCGCATATCGGGGTCATCCGTGTCCTTGAGAAAGAGAATATCCCCGTGGATATTATTACCGGCAGCAGCATGGGCGCGTTGATCGGCGCGCTATGGGCGGTCGGGTATAAAGCCGATGAGATCGAAGGCTTCGCCCGGGAATTCGAGAACAAGAGCGCTTTGCTTAAGCTTTTCGATCCCCCGGTCCAGCGCGGGATGGTGTTGACCATGGTGGTCGCCATGCTTGCGTTCTCCAACTTTTCTCTGCTGGCATTCCTGTTCATGATCTTTCTCATCCCTGTCGCTTTTGTCCCGATATCCGGGCTTATCCGCGGCAAGGCGATCAAGTATTGGCTCAAGAGCAAGCTTGGCCGGCGGACTTTTTTGCATCTGCGGATCCCTTTACGGATCGTGGCGTATGACCTTTATTATCGCCGGGAGATCGTTATTGATGAGGGTACTTTGGTGGACGCGGTCAGCAAGAGCATCGCCATTCCCGGCATTATCCGTCCGGTGATGGAGGCCGGCCAGATGATCATTGACGGCGGTGTCATGAACCCCTTGCCCACCAACGTGCTGGTGGACATGGGCATCAAGAAGATCATCGCGGTCAATGTGCTGCAGTCGCCGGAACAGGCGTCATGGGGCCAAAAGCAGGAGGTTGAGCAGATGCGGCAGCAGGCCAACGTGTCGTTTAAAGATGAGCCGCTGCACTATCTTGGGAATCACCTGGCACATCTGTTCCTCACTTCCATTACGCCGAATATCGCCGACATCGTCGTCAGGACGCTGCAGGCGTCGGAATATATCCTTGCTGAGAAAAGCGCGAAACAGGCGGATGTCCTCATTCATCCCGACCTGTCCGGGATCAACTGGTTCGAGATCTATGAGGTGACCAAACTTCTCAAGCGCGGGCAGGAAGCAGGGCTCAAACATTTGCCGGATATCCAGGCCCTTGTGAAACGTTGAGATCCATTTTCAGGAAAAGTCCCCATGGATGACGCGATCGTTGATAATAACGCGGATAATATCGCGTCGCGGCCGACCCCTCTTTACTGCGAGCAGCTTCCGACTTCTTTTGATCCGGCCTTAGGCAGGATACTTGTGACCGGGGCATCAGGGTACATCGGCGGCAGGCTTGTGCCCGAGCTTATGGCCCGGGGGTACAAGGTCCGCATCATGATCCGGTCATTTTCGCCGGAATACGCTGGGCGCTGGCCGGGAGCCGAAGTCGTTGTCGCGGATGTGCTCTCCCAAGACCAGGTCAAAAAAGCCATGGAGGGGGTGGATACAGCCTATTATCTCGTCCACTCCCTGGTCCTTGGCCCTAAAGAGTTCGCGTCGGCGGATATTGAAGGCGCCAAGAATTTTCGGGAGGCGGCTGAGGTCCAGGGGCTTAAGCGGATCATTTATCTGGGAGGGCTGGGGGATGTGCGTAATAAACTTTCTCCCCATCTTCACAGCCGGGCCCAGGTCGCTGAAGAGCTTAAGAAAGGCAAGGTCCCGGTCACGGTGCTGCGCGCGGCGGTCATCGTTGGTTCCGGAAGCGCTTCCTATGAGATCATCCAGCATCTGGTCAAAAGGCTTAGCTTCTTTTTTATCCCGCCCTGGGCGAGAAATCGTTGCCAGCCGATCGCGGTGCGTGATGTGGTCAAATACCTGGTGGGTGTCCTGGAACACCCCGCTGCCGCCGGGCAGTCTTTTGATATTGGCGGCCCGGATGTCCTGACCTATGAGGGGATGTTGAAGGTCCTCGCCGAGATCCTGAACAAGAAAGTCGTTTTCATTGCGGTTCCGTTCGCTAATATCCATTTTTATGCGTACATCACAAGCCTGCTCACGCCCATCCCGGACCCCATCACGGAATGCCTGATGGGGAGCCTGAACAATGAAGTCGTTTGCCAGAATGAGAAGATCAAGGAGCTTCTGCCGTTCAAGAATGTCACTTACAGGGAAGCTATTGTCCTGGCCATGACCAGGGAAGAACAGGATGCGGTCTATACCCGCTGGTCGGACGCGTACCCGCCGGCGCATGAGCTGGCGCTAAAGCTCAAGGAGTTAGGGGAGGGCCCGACCTTCGTGGCCAGTTATTCCCTGCTTACGGCCAAAAGCGCGGCATCGCTGTTCAGGTCATTTTGCAGGATCGGCGGCAGGAAAGGCTGGTTCTACGGCAATTGGATGTGGCGCTTGCGGGGGATCATTGACCGCCTGATGCTCGGCGTCGGCGATGCGCGCGGCCGGAAGAAATATTCCGGGCTCAACATTAATGACGTGATCGATTTCTGGCGCGTGGAGGATATTCAGCAGGACAAGACGCTTCTCCTGCGGGCCGAGATGAAGATCCCCGGAAGGGCGTGGCTGGAGTTCAATATCACCGAACTGGGGACGCAGCGGGTGCTCAGCACAACGGCCTATTACGACACTCATACGTTTTTGGGCAGTGCGTACTGGTACGCGTGCCTGCCGTTCCACTATTTCATTTTCCGCAATTTGATCAAGCAGATCGAAGACAAGTCGCTCGTGTCCTGAGCGGTTGTTACAATGTTAACGTAACAGTTGTTTCCGCGACACAAGCTTGGTAAACTGACATTTATGCTATTCCGCAGGCACGGGATTCTTCCTTCAATCATGGCTTTTTTTCTGGTTGCGTCTGCGGCGCCGTCACTGGCGTTTGCCCAGGAAAAGAGCGCGGCGCCACCGCCTGTTGACAATGACACTTGCCTGGCTTGCCACAGCGACAAGGACAGCGCCCCTTTTGTCGATGATAAAGTTTTCAAGGCGTCGCGCCACGGCGGGGCCTTGTGCACCAGTTGCCACGCGGACCTTGCCGCCTCTGATTTCCCCCATAAAACGCCGGCCCCGGTCAATTGCGGAGCCTGTCATGCCTCCGAAGAACAAAAGTTCGTGGACAGCCTTCACGGCAAGGCCCTGGCGCGGGGCGACAAACTGGCGCCGCGGTGCCAGAGTTGCCATGGCAGTCATGATATCGTTGCGGTCAAGGATAACGCCTCCAGGGTTTCGCCTATCAAGATCCCTTTTGTCTGCGGCTCATGCCACAGTGAAGGTTTGCCCGTGCAGGTCCAGCGGGAAATACATCAGGACCATATCCTTGAGAACTATTCCGAGAGTATCCACGGGGAAGGGCTTTTAAAAAAAGGTTTGAACGTGACCGCCACGTGCGCCTCCTGCCACAGCGCGCACCAGATCCTGCCGCATACGGACCCGCGCTCCTCGATCGCGCGCCGGAATATCGTCCACAACTGCCTCACGTGCCATGCCCAGATCGAGCAGGTGCACCGCAAGATCATCAAGGGCGAGCTCTGGGAAAAACAGCCTGAGGCCATCCCTGTTTGCGTGGATTGCCATCAACCGCATAAGGCGCGAAGGGTCTTTTACGATCAGGGTGTGGCGGATAACGATTGCCTGACGTGCCATGCCAAAAAAGATATTGTTGCCTCTAAAGGCGGTCGCACGCTTTTTGTTGACGGGGCAGAGCACACATCTTCGGCCCACGCGAAGGTCTCCTGCGCCCAGTGTCATATCGAGGTCTCTCCGTCCAAAGTCCGCGCGTGTGAAACGATCACCCGTAAGGTCGATTGCGCCAGCTGCCATAACCAGCAGGGAGAACAATACCAGCGCGGCGTCCACGGCCAGTTGAGCAAGAAGGGGAATCCCGATGCGCCGGCATGCACGGATTGCCACGGCACCCACGCGGTCTTGTCAAGGACTAATGTGGCCTCGCCCTCGTATCCTACAAATGTCCCCAGCCTGTGCGCGCGCTGCCACCAGGAAAAAGGGAAGGCCGCGGTCCGCTACAAGGGGACGCAGCATGACGTGATCGAGCATTACAGGGAAAGCATCCATGGCAAGGGGCTGTTAAAGAGCGGGTTGGTGGTCACGGCAACATGCACCAGCTGCCACACGGCCCATGAAGAGCTTCCGGTGGCCGATCCTTTGTCGAGCGTTAATCCGGCCAAGATCGCCGGCACCTGCGCCAAATGCCACAACGGTGTTTATGAGAAATACAGGCAGAGCGTCCATGCCACGGGCAAGCCGGGCAATCATGATAAATTGCCTGTCTGCAACGATTGCCATACAGCGCACACCATCAAGCGCGCGGACAAGAATGATTTCAAGTTCGAGATCATGGATGTTTGCGGAAAATGTCACCTTGACATCGCCGGGACTTATTTCCAGACCTTTCACGGGAAAGCGGTCAAGCTGGGATACGCCAAGGCTGCGAAATGCGCGGACTGCCACGGCGCTCACGATATCTTTCCTGTTGACGACGCACGTTCCCTGCTCAGCCATGAGAACATCCTCAAGACATGCCGGCAATGCCATGAGGGGGCTACCCGTCAATTCGCCGGATATCTGACGCATGCGACGCATCACGATCCCGGGAAATATCCCTGGATATTCTGGACGTTCTGGTTCATGACCGGTTTGCTGATCGGGACGTTCACGTTCTTCACCCTGCACACGCTGTTATGGCTGCCGAAATCCTTTGAGATGCGGCGCGCCCATCCGCCCAAGCCGGATGATCCGTCGCAAAAACAATATGTCCGTTTCCCTGTCTTTTACCGGATACTGCACGTGCTGATGATCATCAGCTTCCTGACCCTTGCTATCACCGGGATGACGCTCAAGTTCTCCTATATGAAGTGGGCGACCGTGCTGTCGGCCATGATCGGCGGTTTCGCGGTGTCCGGGTTCCTCCATCGCTGTGCGGCCCTGCTGATGTTCGGGGTGTTCTTCGCCCACATCGTGGACCTCCTGCGGCGCAAGCCCATCGAATTCAAGAGCTGGAAGAACATGCTCACCGGCCCCAACACGGTCCTCTTCACCCTGCGTGATGTCAGGGAGTTCGCGGCCACTATCAAGTGGTATTTTGGCAAGGGGCCGCGGCCAAGTTATGGGCGCTGGACGTATTGGGAGAAGTTCGATTACATGGCTGTCTTTTGGGGCGTCACCGTCATCGGTTTCTCCGGATTGATGCTGTGGTTCCCGGAAGTCTTCACACGGGTTTTCCCGGGCTGGGTCATCAACGTGGCGACGATCATCCACAGTGATGAAGCGCTTCTGGCCGCGGGTTTCATTTTCACGATCCATTTCTTCAACACGCATTTCAGGCCCGAGAAGTTCCCCATGGATACCGTCATTTTCACGGGCCGCACATCGGTCGAGGAGTTGAAGCACGAGCGTCCGGACGAATACGCGGCGCTGGTGGCCAAGGGTGAACTTGAGAAGCGTTTGGCGGACCCGCTGCCGCCGCATACGGTGAGGGTCATGAAGATCTTCGGCTGGTGCGCACTTGTCATCGGACTGGTCCTTGTGGTCTGCATCATCTATGCGATGCTGTTCGGGTATAAATAGTTTGTTATGGGAAAAGGCTGGGCTGGATGTTCGAGAGAAAACATGAAAAAGTAGTTTCTAGCGCTGTTTTTATCAAAAGGATGTTTCGCCATATCGGGCTTGCTATTCCATTGATCTGCGGGGCGTTGGCGATCGGCGTGGCGGGGTATCACTGGATCGCCGGGCTCTCCTGGATCGATTCTTTTCTCAATGCTTCGATGATCCTGGGCGGGATGGGACCTGTAAATCCTTTGACAACAGACAGCGCGAAATTTTTTGCGTCGTGTTATGCTCTTTTCAGCGGGATCGTCTTTATCGGTGTCATGGGTATCATCCTGATGCCGGTCCTACACCGGGTGATCCACAAGTTCCATGTTGTCGACTAATGGCTGAGCCGGAAGAGAGAAGGGATGCTTATGAGATCAGCAACGCACTATCTTTGGTTCAATACCCCGAACAAGTATGCTTTTCTTAATATCACGCCCCAGGTCGAGGAGCAGCTTGATCAGAGCGGGATCAAGGAAGGCCTGTGCCTGGTCAATGCCATGCACATCACAAGTTCTGTCTTTATCAACGATGATGAATCCGGCCTGCACAGGGACTTCAGTGTCTGGCTGGAGAAGCTCGCGCCGTTCGGCAAGGATAAATACCAGCATAATCTGACCGGTGAAGACAATGCCGACGCCCATCTCAAGAGGACGATCATGGGGCGTGAGGCCGTTGTCGCGGTCACGCAAGGCAAGCTTGACCTTGGGCCCTGGGAGCAGATATTTTACGGCGAATTCGACGGCCAGAGGAAAAAGCGGGTCCTGATCAAGATCATCGGGGAATAAAAGAACTTAACTCTTGCAGTAATTGTGTTTTAAGAGTATATCTTTCATTATCATCACTAAGCTATAACACATTAGATGGAGGATGGCTATGCACGGTTTTGTCAGGAAGATCGTTTGTTTGGGCGCTCTGATGGGGTTCATGGCCTGGGGCACATGCGCGCAAGCCAACCTGAAGGTCATCAAGGCCTACAAAGAAGCGTATCCTGATACGAAACCTAAATGCATCCAATGTCATGTGGTCGCCCTCCCGAAAAAAGCCGATGGCGAACACGATAACAATGATTATGGCAAGGCGGTTGCCAAGGTTATCAAGGACGCCAAAGAGGCAGAACCTTCTGCAGATACGATAAAGAAAGTCGGGTCCATCGAGGATTTTGAAAAGAAAGCCGCAGCCGAGAAGAAATAAGGCATAATCCTCTCTTTAGGAATAAATGATGAACCGACATGTTTTGCGGCCTGTGTTCGTTGCGCTTGGTCTTCTTGCCATTATTTTGATCGCAAGGACCATCATGGTCCCTTCTGATTTTCGTATATCGGAAAAGGGTTTTATGTATGGCTATCACCGGCAAGGAAATGAAGCCGAGTGGGAGAACTTCAAGGTTAAGTACAGATCCAAGAAATACTGCGAAGATTGTCACGGGGACGAGGTTTCCGGGAATCTGTCATCACCCCACAAGATCATCGAATGCGAGAATTGCCACGGCCCGGCGATCGACCATCCGGACAATCCTGAAAAACTTCCCATCGACAGGAACCGCGACCTGTGCCTGAGATGCCACGCTAAACTTCCGTATCCGACAAGCATGCGTTCTGAAATAAAAGGGATCGACCCGAAAGCCCATCATCCCGAGAAAGCGTGCTTTTCCTGTCACAATCCGCACCATCCCAACCTGGAGGACAGGAAATAATGCAGCCTTCGCGCAGAAAATTCCTGAAGACGGTGTGTGCCGGGGCCGCGTCCCTTATTGCAGCGCCAGTCATTTTAAAGTTCCTTGAACCAGGCGAGGCTCTTGCCGCCATGGAGAAGAGCAAGCTGCGCTGGGCCTTCCTGGTGGATACGCACAAATGCATTGGCTGCGGATTTTGCGTCAAAGCTTGCAAGAACGAGAATGAGATCCCTTATGATGCGTCGGTATCGCGCACCTGGGTCGAGCGCTATGTCGTTAAAAAAGATGGCACGGTCCTGATCGATTCACCTAAGGCGGGACGCGATGGTTTTACAAGTCCGGAAGTCGAAGGCCAGACCCCTGAGGCCCAGGACATTGCCAAGGCTTTCTTTGTGCCTAAGCTTTGCAATCAGTGCGAGAATCCTCCCTGCGTTCAGGTCTGCCCCGTGGGCGCGACCTATCAGCTCAAGGAGGGCGTTGTCCTTGTTGACAGGAAGTGGTGCATCGGCTGCGGCTATTGCATCGCTTCATGCCCCTATGGCGCGCGCTTTTTTAACCCGCAGCTCAAGGTCGCTGAAAAGTGCACGTTTTGTTATCACCGCATCAAAAAGGGCATGAAGCCCGCCTGTGTCGGTGCCTGCCCGGTAGGTGCACGGCAGATCGGCAATATCAAAGACCCTGAAGATCCCGTAGCGAAGGTCATTACCACCAGCAGGGTGGCGGTCCTGAAAGACGAATATGGAACTGACCCCCAGGTTTATTATCTCGGCCTGGACAGGGCTGTGAGGTAACCAATGACACCAGATCCCGTCATGATCCATGGCATGGAGTGGACCGTAAAGGAACTGTTCGTTTATCCTAACGAGTCCATCAACTGGGGCATCATGATCGTCATGTACCCTTACATGACAGGGCTTGTCGCGGGGGCTTTTGTCCTTTCGGCCCTTTACCATGTTGCCGGCAAGACAGAGCTGAAGAAGATCGCCAAGTTCGCCCTGCTGTTCTCGATGGCCTTGCTGCTGGTGGCACCCATGCCGCTGTTGCTGCATCTTCAACAGCCGTTGCGCTGTGAAGAGGTTTTCTTTACACCTCATTTTACGTCCGCCATCGCCGCTTTCGGCATGATCTTTTTTATCTATTTCATCATTGTTGCTTCCGAGATATGGTTCATCCACAGAAAGTTCTTTGTCGCGCAGTCTATGGCGCGCCAGGGAGCCCAGGGGGTCTTCGGTCGCGTGGCCTGGCTTTTTTATACGGTGCTTACCCTGGGGGCGTTCAATGTTGACGAAAAGTCGCTGCACGACGATGAGAAGGCTGTTGTTTTCCTTGCGGGGTTAGGGATCCCGGTGGCGTGCTTCCTTCACGGTTACGCCGGCTTCATTTTCGGTTCGGTGAAGGCGAACGCGCTGTGGATGACCCCTCTGATGCCGGTGATCTTCATTGTGTCGGCGATCGTTTCCGGTATCGCTTTATGTATCCTGACCTATTCGATCATCAGCCTGTGGCGCAGTTTCAGGGCGGGGACCAAGACAACACTGGAGATCGAGGAAGTCAGCAAGGCCGCCAAATATTTGCTGACGTTCCTGATCCTGGCCATCACACTGGAACTTCTGGATATGGTTTTTCGTGGGTATACTGCCATGAAATCATGGGCGATCCTGCGTTCCGTCATCTTTGAGAAAGACATCATTAATATTTTCGTCCTGCAGTATGTGGTCGGCAATCTTGTGCCGTTGATCCTGCTGCTCATCCCGCGCCCGACCATCAGAAGGATCCTGATCGCGGTGGCCATGATCCTTTTCGGTGTTTTCATGATGCGCTGGAATGTCGTTATCGGTGGGCAGGCGTTCTCGCTTTCATTCGCCGGTTTTATGCATTATCATTTGCCTATTATCCCGCACAACCTGGAGACCTACAAGGAAGGCCTGTTCGGGGCCTTAACCATCGCGTCGCTGCCGTTCATTTTCTTCTGGATCTTCAACAAGATCATACCTGTTCTGGATAAAGATTGACTGTATGGATAAGAAATTCCTCCCGGAATATTTTTATAACAGGATAACGTATTTTGGTGCTGCGCTGGCCGCGCTGGTCCTTCTGATCGAAGGCATCCTCTTCGGGATGGACCTTTTTTCAGGGAACGCGAATGTTTATCTTTCCCTTTTCATCTACATCATCCTCCCGCCATTCCTGGCTGCCGGAGTACTGCTCGTCGCGGTCGGCGCATTGAGGCGCCGGCGCAGGATACGCCTGAATCTTCCCGAGCACAGGGAAGACCGCCTTGTCATTGATCTTTCCATTCCCCGCCATCGCAACACGGCTTTTGTTATCTTCGTGGTTTCGGTCATCCTGCTTGTCCTGACGGCGGTAGGGGCTTACAAGGCGTTCCATTACACGGAGTCAGTGAATTTCTGCGGGCTTCTGTGCCATAAGGTGATGAAGCCGGAATATACGACCTATTCAGGCTCATCCCATGCCCGTGTGAAATGCGTTGAGTGCCATATTGGCGGCGGTGCGGGCTGGTACGTGCGTTCAAAGGTCTCGGGGCTGCGCCAGGTCATCAAGACGGTGCAGGGGACCTATCCGCGGCCTGTTCCAGTCCCGATCCACGATCTGCGTCCCGCCAAGGAGACCTGCGAGGAATGCCATTGGCCGGGGAAATTGTTCGGCGACGTGGAACAGGAGAGAGTTTATTTCTCAGGTGAAGACACAACTCCTTCCCGCTGGACTGTGCGCATGCTCATGCATGTGAGCGGCCGGGGGCAGGAGAACAACGGCATCCATGCGCACATGTACGTTAACAACAAGGTTTCATACGTGGCGGATGATGAGAAGCGCCAGAAGATATCCTGGGTCAAGGCCGTTGACAAGAAAGGCGTTGAAACGATCTACACGGTCAAGGATTCTCCCTATAATAAAAGCCTTCCGCCGCAAGATAAGGTCCGTCCCATGGACTGCATGGACTGCCATTCCAGGCCTGCACACAAGTTTGAATCGCCCGTACGCCTGATCAACCGTGCCATGCTTGACGGAAGGATCAATGCGGGTATTCCCCTCATCAAGGCGAAGGCTGTGGACGCTCTGGCAAAGAAATATGTTTCTGAAAAAGCAGCGGTTGACGCGATACGGGCTGGCCTCCTCAAGTATTATGCGGAAAAACAGGCGGTGTATTACGCGGGACATCAGCAAGAACTCAGGGCGGCGATCGAGCAGGTCGTCCTGATCTACAGGCATGATTTCTTCCCGGAAATGAAAGCGCGCTGGGATGAATATCCGGATAATATCGGCCACTGGATATCGCCGGGGTGCTTCCGCTGCCACGACGGGGAGCACCGTTCTTCCGATGGCAGGGTGATCAGCAGGAATTGCGACACCTGTCACACCATTATCGCCCACGGGGCGCCGGACAATATGCAAAAGAACATTGACGGGTTGCCGTTCCAGCATCCCTTTGTTGATGATGATTCATGGAAAACAACGAATTGCAGCGACTGCCATAGCGGCACATGAGTTTGAGTATAAAAACAGTTGAAAAAAATTTTTCTTTTATTAAGATAAGTTAATAATCAATTTGATATCCCTGTATTCCCGGGGTTTTCTCCCGGAAAACTGTAGTTGCGGCAGGCTTCGTTGATCCTGCGATAGAAACGTTCGCGCCTTCTTCAGGGAGGCAGTGTTTTTATATTGTTTTTTACCAGGAGATGCATGGCTTTTTTATTAGTCGGCGTTAATCACAAAACCTGTCACCTTGAAGTCAGAGAAAAGTTCTTTCTCCAACCCGCGGAGAAAGACCTTCTCCTTTCCGAGTTCAAGAACAGCCCCAAAGTCCTTGCCGCTTTTATCATCTCAACCTGTAACCGTACCGAGCTTTACGTCGACCTTCTTGACGCCGAACCTTCCGTTGTCCTCGATATTTTCTTCAGCGTAAAAAAGATCACACCATCCAAAGACCTTGATCATTTCTTTTATGTCCGCCATGAGGAAGAAGCGGTCGCACACCTGCTGCGGGTCGTCACCGGGCTTGATTCCCTGATCCTTGGTGAAAAACAGATCCTCGGCCAAGTGAAGGATGCCATCGAATACGCCCGTGAGAAGAAAATGCTCAACAGGACGCTCAATGTCCTGGTCAATATCGTTGTTGAGACCGGCAAGAAGATCCGCCGTGAAACGCATATCGATTACGGGGGCGTCTCGATCTCGTGGGCCGCGGTCACCAAGGCCCAGGAAATGGCCGGATCCCTTGAAGGGAAGAAGGTCCTCATCCTCGGTTCGGGCAAGATGGGCAACCTCGCGGCGCAGCAGCTCAGGAAAAAGGGTGTGGAAAAGATCTTTGTCATCAACAGGACCCATGAGAAAGCCGAGGAACTGGCTGGCGCATGTTGTGGTACTGCCGTGCCGTATTGGCAGATGAAGGAAGTCCTGGAAGAATCTGACGTGTGTATTTGCGCCACCGGGGCACCACATTCGATCGTCCGCAGGGACCTTGTTGAAAAAGTCATGGCGGCGAAGCCCGGAAAAAAGATAGCGTTCATTGATATTGCTGTACCGCGCAATATTGACCCCGAAGTGGCGCAGGTCCCTGGGGCGACATTGATGTATGTGGATGATCTGGCCCCTATGGTCCAGTCGAACATGGATAAAAGGAATGGCGCGGTAGAAATTGCCGAGGAGATCATCAAGGCCAAGACGCAGGAATTTTACCGTTCGCTCGACAGGGCTGCCGTTTATGAACTGATGAAAGCGACCGGGACCGACAAGGAGCCGAAAGTATCA
This sequence comes from Candidatus Omnitrophota bacterium, assembly GCA_903861305.1. GTDB lineage: Bacteria > Omnitrophota > Gorgyraeia > Zapsychrales > Fredricksoniimonadaceae > Fredricksoniimonas. The sequence goes on from CAIOTT010000024.1 coordinate 22,256, forward strand.
TGAGACGCCTTGTCGCCAAGCTAGGTTCTGTCGCGTTCACGGTCACGATCAGTATCGGGCTTATCATTCTGCTGATCACGTCCACATCCATGGAAGCGGCGCGCGGCACGTCCTTTGCCCAAAAAGTTTTTTATCAGACCCGCTGGTTCGACTTTTTGATAGCGCTCCTGTGGATCAATATTTTTTGCTCCACGGTCATACGTTTTCCGTTCAGGAAAGAGCAGGTGGGGTTCCTTATCACGCATATTGGCATCCTTGGCATTCTGGCCTCAGCGCTGGTCATGAAACATGCCGGCATCGACGGTCAGCTCACGCTGGCCGAGGGTCAGACGGCTTCCGCGATCAAGGAGTCGGGATATGTCCTTGCCGTGCAGTACCCCAATCAGGAGGAGTCTTATCTTGATCTTCGACCGGGAGTAGTTCAGGTTGTTTTCACCAAGGATCGCTTGAATTCTAAAACACCTTTTTGTCCGCTACAGAAGAAAAGTCCTGCACAGAATCAGGATCTTTCAGGGGCTGCCATCAACCTCAGGATCACGGATATTTTGGAACATGCCACGGAGAGCATGAAAGTTGTTGAAGGCGATCCGCGTTCCAAACAGAACCGCGCGATCTATGTCAGGCTCAAAAGCCGGCAGATGGGCCTTGACGCGGCGTCGTGGCTTCTGGAGCATGACGCGGGGAATTCTTCTTCAAGGGAAGCCATGGCCGGTGCGGTGAGGATCTCTTTGCGCGAGAAAAAGAATGTTGCCAGCAATCCGGAACCTGTTTTGAAAGTTTTGGATAAGGACGGGAAGGATGTATTTGCGGTCAAGGCGGGAGACACGTCGCTGCCTCAGGCAATACTGATCAACAAGACGGGTTATACCATCAAGGGGCTCGTGTTCTATCCCTATGCCAGTGTCACGCCCAAGGGGTTGGCTAATGTTCCGGCCGGCCGCTCACCCAATCCCGCGGTTTCTTTTGATCTTGTGGATGCCAAGGGCAATGCGGTGCACAAGATCGCGTTTGCTTTTTTTCCTGATTTTGAATCCATGCATCCCGGCAAGGACAAGCAGGCGCTTGATCTGAAGTTCAGGCTTGAGGCCGGGGATCCTGAAGATTATTCAGCAGATGCGGCTGATGGCCCGCAAATCTCGTTCCTTTATTCGGATACTGGTGCATGGCGTTATGAAGCCCGGTTGAACGGCCAGGTCAAGGCTGAAGGGGAAGTTGTCCCTGAGAAAGTCCTTCCTGCCGGATGGATGGATCTCCAATTTGCTGTACAGGAGGTGCTGGAGCATGCCAAGGTGGAGTATGACATTATCCGTTCTTCGAATGATCAGGACCTGATGGCAGCGAAGGTTGTTGTTCCCGGTCCCATGAAAGAAGAGAGCATCTGGGTTGTCGAGGACAGGCCGGCGCCTTTGACGTTGTCCCAGGGGACGGTTTCGCTTTATCTTACGACAAAATCCAGGGAGCTTCCCTTTACGTTGATGCTCAAACAGTTCCGCCGCATCGATTATCCCGGGACCATGGACGCGCAGGGCTTTGAGAGCGATGTGGTCCTCAAGGATGCGGTGCACGGCGTTGTCCTCGAAAAGACGATCAGCATGAACCATCCGTTGAGCTATGGCGGTTACAAGATATTCCAGTCTTCTTACAGTGACCCGGGCAGCGGCGCGAAAACGTCTATCTTTACGGTGGCCAGGAATCCGGGTATTCCGTTTATTTACATCAGTTCGATCATTGCCGTCCTTGGAGCTATGTTGCAGTTCAAGGGTTCAAAGGATGATAACGTATGATCAAGAAAATGTTTTTATTGGGACTGCTTTGTTTTTTGACACTTCCGTGCCTGGCTTCAGCGTCAGTTGATAGTATCGCTTTGATCCCGATTCAGAACCACGGGCGTATCAAGCCGTTCTCGGCTTTTGCGCACGACACGCTGCAGTTCATTTCAGGGAAGGATACATGGCATGGCCAGAATGCCGCTGACTTCTTAATGAGCTTCCTCTCCCAACCCAGGGATATCCTCAAAATTCCTTTTATCCGTGTCGATCATCCGGCGCTCAAGAAATTGCTGAACATGTTGGAGGATGAGCATGCAGTTTCCGCCCAGCAGATCGAGGGGGCTTTGGCGCCGCTTGAAGCGATGGTGAAGTCTGCGTCGGATAAACGTGCCAGGGATGAACGGCCCTCCAGTGTTGAACAGCAGGCCGAGACCGTGTATCAGCGTTATGCGACGGTCACGCGCCTTTCTTCCGGAGAATTGATCACCGTTATGCCTTCCTCCGGCAAGGCGGCGTGGGGATCTCCTTATATGCTTAATTCGCCGCAGGCTGTCGCGTTCCAGCAGTTGGCCCGGGATTACGCGGAGCATTCTTCAGAGCTTTCCGCGGATGTGACGCAATGGATCTCCAGTGTGAATGGCCGTCTTACGGCAGAGGAAAGCTCAAAGATCGGGCTGGAGGCGGGGTATACCGGCCTCAAGCCATTTTATCGCGCGGGGTTGTTTTATATCCTGGCGTTCATCCTTTTGTTGATCGCAAGGCCCCTGCTGCAGTTGCTGGGCAGCGTCGCGTTGACGGCCGGGTTTGTATTTCATACGGCGGGTCTGGTGCTGCGCGCTTTGATCCTGAGCCGGCCTCCGGTGGCCAATATGTACGAGACCATGATCTTCATGGATTGGGCGCTTGTACTGTGCGTTGGTCTTTACGCGATCTTTCAAAAGCGCAGGGCGTTCCTTTCGAGCGGGGCATTGGCCAGTGTGATGGTCATGCTTTACGCCAACCTTTTGCCTGTGGACCAGTCGCTTGATGTCCTGGCACCGGTCCTGCGCAGCAGTTACTGGCTGACCATCCATGTCATCACGATCATGTTCAGTTACAGCCTTTTCACGCTGGCCATGGCAGTGTCGCACCGGCATTTGTTCCTTTCTTCTCTGGGAAGGTTCACCGCGGACGATGATAAGGCTTCCGCTCACGTGATCTACCGGCTTTTGCAGGCGGGGTTGATCGCGCTGGGCGCCGGGACCATCCTTGGCGGTGTTTGGGCCAATGAAACGTGGGGAAGGTTCTGGGGCTGGGACCCCAAGGAAACCTGGGCGTTCATCACATTCCTGGGTTATATGGCCATCCTTCATTTGCGTTACAGCAAAAGGCTCGACAATTTTGCGCTGGCTGTTGCCGGTGTCCTTGGTTTTCTTCTTGTGCTGATGACATGGTACGGGGTGAATTTTGTCCTGGGCCGGGGGCTTCACAGTTATGGCTCCGGATCAGGCGGAGCGGTATGGATCATCTGGTTCCTCGTCGTCGAGGCCGTGTTCCTGGCTTTTGTCGCTTTTAGGAAAAAAGCTGTAGAGAAATAACAATCAATAAAAGGGGATAGTTATGAAAACAACACGTCTGGGGATTTTTATTGGTTTTGCCGCGGCGGCGCTGTTCATCCTTGCTCCGCAGGCCCATGCTGACCTCAAGCAGATGAAGGCCTACAAGGAAGCGTACCCGGATTCGAAATTAAAGTGCGTTGATTGCCATGCGGACGCAAAACCGTCTAAGGATGACGGCCAGCATGAGCTCAACGATTATGGTAAGACGGTCAAGGCGCTGGTGAAGCCAGAGGTCGCCCCGACGGCCGATGAGTATAAAAAAGCGGGCAAGATCGAAGATTTTACGAAGAAATAATAATCCCCAAGGAGGCATGATGAAGATCAAATATTTTATTATCAACGGGGCAAAGAAGGCGGCTTTCGGGTCGTTGATCTGCTTTGCGGCATTGTGTGCCTGGGGGGTGCCTTCAGCGCATGCACTGGTTACGGCAAAAGCGCCTGACCTTGCCAAGAAGAAGGCCACCTATGTCGGCCTGGACACGTGCGTTACGTGCCATGAAAAGCAAGGCAGGGAGTTCAAGTTGTCCGCTCACGCCAGGATCTCTCCGGCTAAGGCCGAGGATGGGGTTCAGGGCTGCGAGGCGTGCCATGGACCGGGCAGCCTCCACGTGGATGCGGGCGGCGGCAAGGGTGTGGCCATCATTAACCCCAGGAAAGATCCGTCGACCTGTTTCGCCTGTCATATGGAAAAGAAAATGGAATTCCGTTTGCCGTACCATCATCCTGTGCTCGAAGGCAAGATGAGCTGCGCGGATTGCCACGAACTTCACGGGCCGGATGCCAAGCCTTCGGCCACGTCGATGGAAGGTGTCAATGAGCTTTGCTTCAAGTGCCACAAGGATCAGCAGGGGCCGTTCGTGTTCGAGCATCCCGCGTTGCGTGAAGGATGCACAACCTGCCATAAGGTTCATGGGTCCATGGCTGAGAAAATGCTGCAGTCCAGGACGTTCAACCTGTGTTTGAAATGCCATACCCAGGCGAACTTTCCGATGATCAACAGGACTAATCACAGCACGTCATCAACCAGTTCAAATATGATCCGCGGTGTAGCCTGCTGGGGTTGCCATACCAAGCCGCACGGGTCCAACTTTGACAAAGCACTTGAGTATTAATAAAGGAGACGGCACATGAAATGGCGCTATTTTATATTATCGAGCATCATCTGTGGGACTTGGGCAGGATCGGTCTTTGCCCAGGGGACCACTGTTTCTTTGGCTCTGACGCCGATACAGACCGCCTTTGTTAAAGGTGATGTGTCGAGGTTCCGCATGATGAATTGGACCAAGGATGGTTCCCAGTCCGGTGTCAGGGAGCTCCTTCTTGATACCAAGGTGGGGAAAGATGTGAAAGTGTCATTTGAAGGCAACGGCATGTTCGGTGATACAGATTATAAAGGCGGCATGCTGGTGACGAAGGATGATCTGGGCTACGTTAAGCTCAACTACGATTCATTCCGCAAGTATTATGATAACAAGGGTGGCTATTATCCCAAGTTCACTTCCAGCGGCATGGCGTTACAAACGCTGGGGCAGGACCTGGCCCTTGACATCGGGCACTTTGCTCTAGAAATTGGAAAGGGGACTCCCGAGGATTCCAATTTCAGCATCGGGTATGAGCGCGGGACCAAGAAAGGCATCAAAGACAGCACCACCTGGAGCTATGTCAAGGATTACGCTTTGGGCACGAATACGACTATCGACCGCAGGAAGATATCCCCTGCGTCTATCGCCAAGGATGAGACCACGGACACGCTGACGGCCAAGGGCAAGGTGGAAGTGGCCGGCTTCACGGTCAAAGGTGAACAGAAGTATGTCTTCTTCAAGGGCAATAACCTGCGTGATACGTCGACATATGGCAGCACGAATGTGCAGGCAGACAACATTCAAACCCTGCAGAGGGAGATCCCCCAGACCAAAGAGTTGACGTCTTCTGTGAGGGCAGAACGCTGGACACTGAACGATAAAACATATATTTCCTTCGGGTACAATTATGGGCATTTGCGCAATTCCATGCTCAGGTCAGACAGGGATTATATGAGCAATGTTCTTTATGCTGCCGGGACTTTCAGAGACGGCATTGCCCAGAACCTCCTGGATACCCATACACTGGCCGGGCAGGTGCTGACCAACCTGACGGATAAACTCACCTTTATTTCCAGGTTCAAGGGTGAACTGGCGACAACTCACAGCAACGCCACAGAATACACGCTCAATGTTGCCGGAGACAGGACTGCCATTACGGATAGTATTAATAAGAATCAGCTTGGGAGTACTGCGGAAAGTTTCTCATTAAGGTATAACGGTCTGTCCAAGACCAGCCTTTATGCGGATATTGACCTGAAACAGGAACGCAATTGGCAGTATCTCCAGCAGTCGACCAATTACACCAATCTTATTAACAAAGCTCCGGAAGGTAAAGGGACCGTCGGCATTCGGATATCACCTACGAACAAGGTGACGTGGACCTCAGAAGCCAGTTACGGCAAGAAAACGGACAAGCTGGACAAGGGGTCTTATTCATACGAGACCTCCCTGGGGTCGGCGTCAGGGTTTATCCGCAAGTTAACGACGGTCTCGGATGACCTTTCCACGCGTTTGGCCGTTAAGCCGGTCAAATGGCTGGAGAATTCTTTCAAGGTCAAGACATCGACCAATGTTTACCATATGGCATCAACAACCGCGACAAATGCCTACCTGACGGCAGGTTATGATGAAACAACCATTCCGACCAAGGAGAACGACTTTATCTACGATGTCGTTTTGATGCCGACGGACGCGCTGATGTTCGACGTGTCCTACGGGCTGCAATTGTCCAAGGTAGGCGGACCCAGCATCGCCAATACCGGGACACCGCCGGCATACACGGCCAATGTTTACACATGGGCCTTGAATTCCAGCTATGCGCCGACGGAGAAGCTCAGTTTCTTCAATTCGTTCGAATATTCCCGTTCAAGGAATTCGACGAATGCGGACGGCAGCAACTATACCTCGACCGGGACCACGCTGTGGGGGCCGGACCAGGAATGGTACAATATTGACACCGGGATCAAATGGTCGTTGAAGAAAGACCTGACCATTGAACCTCATTATGCCTACTCAGCGTTCAGGTCATATGAGGGGATGGAGATAGGCAATTACAGTGCCAATATTGTCTGGCTTGATGTGGACATGAAGTTCTAAGGAATGAAGCGCATGGATGCTCCAAAGGTCCCCGGTCAAAAAGCCGGGGACCTTTGTTTTACAGCTGATCTTTTTTGTGATATTCTGGATGACTTCAACACACAAAATTTATGATAAAACAGAAAATATATTATCCTGTTAACCTGGACCTTAATGGCAAACAATGCCTCGTGATCGGCGGCGGGCAGGTGGCCAGCCGCAAGGTCAAGGCTCTTCTTGATTTTGGTGCTGAAGTCACGGTGTTAAGTCCTGCCGTGGATAAGGCCATGGACGTCTTCCGCAGGTCAAAACGATTTAAGGTCATTAACGGGAAATATCACAAGAAATACCTTAAGGATGTCTTTCTTGTTATTGCCGCGACCGACGATCCAAAAGTGAACACGCTGGTCGCCTGCCACACGGCGCAAAAGAATATCCTTGTCAATGTGGTGGATGTTCCCGAACTTTGCAATTTCATTGTTCCCTCGATCGTCCGGCGCGGGCCTTTGGTGATGGGCATATCTACAAGCGGCCACAGCCCCATGTTCGCCCAGAAACTCCGCCATAAATGCGGGCCGTGCGTGAACCAGTATGGCCTGTTCATCAAAATGCTGGGACAGGCCAGGGGCACGGTGAAGGCCCGCTTTGCAACCATGAAGGCCCGCAAGGCCATTTATCGCAAGATCCTTGCCTCACCTGTACTTGGACTTTTGAAGAAAAATCAGGTCAATAAAGCCAAAGAGCTGATGCAGCGGATCATCGCGAAAGGATGAAGGTCCCGTCGATGCGTGAAACAACGATCATTGTGGGTGCCCGCAAGAGCCAGCTTTCCCTCACACAGACCAACCAGGTCATTGCCTTTTTGAAGAGAGCCTTTCCCGACTTTATATTTGAACTTAGAACCATTTCTACCGCCGGTGACCGCAGCATGGACCATGCGGCGCTGTTCAACCACCAGGGGATCTTCGTCAAGGAGATCGAAGAGGCGTTGCTAAAAGGAGAGGTCGATCTTGGCATCCACAGCCTCAAGGACATGCCCTGCGATATCCAAAGCGGCCTTGAACTGGGAGCGGTGGGTGAACGGGAAGATCCGCGGGACGCTTTTTTGACCACATCCGGTGTCACCTTCAAGGAGCTTCATGCCGGTGCCAGGATCGGCACCAGCAGTGTCCGCCGCCGGGCCCAGGTGCTTTTTACCAGGCCAGATCTCGGCATTTCGGAAATGCGGGGGAATGTGGATACGCGCTTGCGCAAACTTCGCGCAGGAGAGGTGGATGCGCTCATCATTGCCTCTGCCGGGGTCGTTCGCCTGGGCCAGGAAGCGCTTATCACCGAGCGCATGCCGGTCGAAGTCATGCTGCCGGCACCGTGCCAGGGGGCACTCGGCCTTGAGATCCGCAACGGCGATGGCCGTTTGGCCGCTATTGTCAAAAAGTTTGACCACGCTTTGACCAGGGCCGCTGTCACGGCGGAAAGATCATTCTTGAAAAATCTGGGCGGCGGGTGTAGTCTTCCTGTCGGCGCTTTGGCCCATGTTAACAGCGACGTTCTGACATTGACCGGCCAGGTCGTTGATCCCGACGGTAAAAGACAGGTAAAACGGGTGTTGAACGGTCCGGTGGAGGATGCCGCGGCTATCGGGAAAAGACTCGCTTTGGATCTGTTGAGTTCGGACGGTGCGTGGATCCGTGTCGCGTTGAAGAGCCCGTTCCCTAAAAGGATGGAAGGCTGATCTTATGAGACCTGGAAAAGTTTATCTGGTGGGTGCCGGGCCGGGCGATATCGGGCTGGCCACATTGAAAGCGGTCCACTGCCTGCAGATCGCCGATGTTATCGTCTATGACCAGCTCGCCAATCCTGAACTATTATCGTTCGCCAGTAAGGGCGCTGAACTTGTTTTTGCAGGCAAGTATGCCAGCAACCATGTCCTTTTTCAGGATGAGATCAATCGTCTTATCCTTCAGAGGGCCCGGCAGGGCAAGATCGTTGTTCGCCTGAAGGGCGGCGATCCGCTGCTGTTTGGCCGTGGTGCTGAAGAGGCTCTTGTTCTGGCGAAAGCGAAGGTGGCGTTCGAAGTGGTGCCGGGGGTGAGTTCCGCGTATTCTGTGCCGGCTTACGCAGGCATCCCGGTGACGTACCGCAATATTTCTTCACGCCTCAACATTGTGACCGGCCATGAGACGCCTGACAAGGGCAAGGCCACGATCCCGTGGAAGAAGTTGCTGGATAAGAATGCCACCCTTGTTGTCCTGATGGGCTTTGGGAACCTTGAGAAGATCGTCCGTGAGGTCGGTATTTCGGCTGAGGCGTTGGCGACACCTGTGGCGGTGATCAGCAACGGCACCCGGTTCAACCAGCTGGTCGTGACGGGAAAATTGTCGAACATTGTCAGCAAGGTCAAGGCGTCGGGCATGAAGCCGCCGGCCATTATTGTGATAGGACAGGTGGTCGCATTGCGCCAGAAGCTTGACTGGTTCAAGCCCGTGCTGCCGTTGCAGGGGAAGAATATCCTGGTGACGCGGCCTGAACATCAGGCAAGTGCCTTGACGGAGTTACTGGAGCGTTATGGCGCCCATGTCGAGGCCGTGCCGCTGATCAGGGTCGTCCCTTCGGATGACACGACCCGCATCAAGGCGGTGCTCAAGGGTTTTTCTGACTACGCCTGGATCATTTTTACCAGTGCTAACGGGGTTGATATTTTCCTCAAGATGTACCGCGCCGGTAAATATGATAAAGCCGAATTGAAGCGCAAGAAATTCGCCGCGATAGGACAGAAGACCGCTGATCAGCTTGAAAAGAACGGGTTACCGGTGTCCCTTGTGCCGAAAGATTTTGTGCAGGAAGCGCTGGCGGACGTCATCATCAAGGGCGTTGCCAGGAAATCGTCCCGGATCCTTTTGGTCCACGCGGCCGGAAGCCGCCCGGTGCTCGAACAGCGCCTGAAAAGTTCAGGTATCCAGCTCGATACGTTGGACCTTTACAGGGCCGAACCTTTGACAAAGAACCATGATCGTGTCAGAGAGTTATTTGCTCAGGGCAAGGTCGATGCCGTGATGCTCACCAGTTCTTCCTGCGTTGATAGTTTTACCAGTATTTTCAGTAAGGAAAAGCTCAAGCAACTGACTAAGAAGACTGTGGTCGCCGCGATCGGTCCGATCAGTGCGGCGAGCGCCCGCAAGGCAGGTCTTGACGTTACCGTTGAAAGCCGTGAGTACACCATCGAAGGTGTTACGAACGCTCTTGTTGAACATTATCTTGGGTCCCAAGGAGAGAAGGCATGATAAGTTTCTCGGGCTTGCTGGGGGATATTACGTCTTACGGCGATAAACTGCGTTACCGCCGGGACCCTGACCCTTTGAAACGCCATCCGATCGCGGTCTGGAACTGCTCGCGCCGCTGCAACCTGTCGTGCGTCCATTGTTATTCCGATTCCCGCGACACCTCCTATGCCGGTGAACTTACGACCGAAGAAGGCAAGGCCATGATCAGGGACCTCAAGGAGTTCAACGTGCCTGTCCTTTTGTTCTCAGGCGGCGAACCGCTCATGCGTGAGGATCTTTTTGAATTGAACACGTATGCCCGCAAGCTCGGGTTGCGCACGGTCATTTCAACGAATGGGACTTTGATCACGCCGGCCATGGCCCGGCGCATCAAGGACGACGGGTTCGAGTATATAGGGATCAGCCTCGACGGCATGGGCAAGAACAATGACCGTTTCCGCGGCAAGATCGGCGCCTTCGATGACGCACTTGCCGGGATCAGGAACCTTGTCAGCGTCGGTCAGAAGGTCGGTTTGCGTTTTACCATTACGGGCCATAATTACAAGGATATCCCGCATCTTTTCAAGGTCGTTGAGAATGAGGGGGTTAATCGTATTTGTTTTTATCATTTGGCGTACGCTGGCCGCGGCACCCAGCAGGAGAGCA
>CAIOTT010000025.1 GCA_903861305.1 Candidatus Omnitrophota bacterium
CACCCGATTTTATCCAACGGTTATTTTGTTCTTCGTCATCCTGAACGCTATCAACACCCGCCAGCGCCTGAAGGTGGCCATGTTGCTGATCGTTTTGATGATGGTTGTACTTGTGTTCCAGGGTATTTACCAAATGCACAATGAGTTGGGCTGGGCGGGGCAGCCCATTACAGCCAGGAGTGATGAGGATGGCGGGGATATAGGGCGCATCAACTGGGTCGGGATATTCAATGACCCCAATGACCAGGCGCTTGTTTTTGTTGTTGCGATCGGATTCTTGCTGCCATTTGTCTTTTCCAACATCAATGGCATCTACCGGCTCGTTGATACGGTCATTGTCGGGTTTCTGGGGTATGGCATATTCCTTACAAATTCCCGCGGCGGGATGCTGGCATTGGGGGGGGCCTTGTTTATTTTCTTTGTGCGAAAGACAAAGAACTTTATTTTGGGCGGTGTCCTTGGGGGGATTGGTGGCATCCTGCTGGTAGTATTCGGGCCGTCGCGCATGACGATGTTATCTTCCAGTGAAGATTCCGCGGCCAGCCGGATCGATCTTTGGTACGGAGGGCTTCAGATGTTCAAGGCCAATCCTGTCTTTGGTGTCGGACAGGGAATGTTCATGGATGAAATGCCGCAAACCGCGCATAACTCGTATGTGCTGGCGGTATCCGAGCTTGGCTTCGTCGGCTTGTTTTTTTGGATCGCCATGATCTATACTTCCATGAAGGGCCTGGCGATGGTGCAGCATAATAACAAAGGTTTGTACAATTATGCCCTCGGGATCCAATCCGCGCTCGCAGGTTATTGTACCGCCGCCTTCTTTTTGTCGAGAACCTACGTGATCATCCCGTTCATGCTGTGCGCCATGTCAGGTTCCATTGTGTGGCTGGCCTGGACAGAAGATAAAAACACCCACATAAAGTTTGATGGCAAGGATGCCAGGAATGTGTGCTTGTTGTGTGTCGGCATAATAATGACAGTTGTTTTAATGATCAGAGGCCGGTAATTTGAAAGGAATAGTTATGAAGCCCTATAAAGGTATTATCCTCGCTGGCGGCACTGCGACGCGGTTGTATCCCATCACACGCGGCGTGTGCAAGCAACTCCTGCCGGTTTATAACAAACCCATGATCTATTACCCCTTGTCCGTCCTCATGCTCGCGGGCATCCGGGATATTCTGATCATATCAACCTCCGCGGCCTTGCCGTCATTCAAGAATTTGTTCGGCGACGGCCAGCGTTACGGCGTCAATTTTTCTTATGCCGCGCAGGATGTGCCCCGAGGGTTGGCGGACGCCTTTATCGTGGGCGAGTCCTTTATCCAGGACAGCCCGGTCTGCCTCGTGCTGGGCGACAACATTTTTTACGGGCATGGCTTGTCTGAACATCTCCAGCAGGCGTGCCATAACAGCGGTGCGTCGGTGTTCGCCTATTATGTGAACGATCCCCACCGGTATGGCGTTATCGAGTTCGATGGCCAGCGCAAAGCTATTTCCATTGAGGAAAAACCTAAAGATCCTAAATCAAACTGGGCTGTAACCGGGTTGTACTTCTATAACAACGATGTGGTCAATATCGCCAAGGGCATCAAGCCATCGCCGCGCGGCGAGATCGAGATCACGGACATCAACAATCATTACCTTAAGCAGAACCAGTTGAATGTTATCCCTTTAGGCCGCGGGTTTGCGTGGCTGGATACCGGCACGTATGAATCGCTGATCGACGCGTCCATCTATATCAAGACCATTGAAGACCGCCAGGGCCTCAAGATCGGTTGTATCGAGGAGATCGCGTTCAAAAAGAACTTCATATCCAAGGCCCAGCTTATGGAGCTTGGGAAAGAGATCAAGACCGATTACGGCGCGTACCTTGAAAAACTGGCCGCAGGAGACCCTCATGCCTTTTCTCTTTGAAAAAACTGAACTTGAAGGCGTTGTCCATATCCAGCCAAGGATCTTCAGTGATTCCCGCGGATTCTTTCTGGAGACATTCAAACAGTCCGACTTTATCCAGGCAGGAATAAACGAAAACTTCGTCCAGTCCAACTTCTCGCACAGCACCCAGGATACCCTGCGGGGGCTTCATTTTCAGAAGAACCCCTCGGCGCAGGGCAAGTTGGTTTTGGCTCTTGCAGGTGTTATATTTGATGTGGCTATCGACGTCCGCAAAAGCTCTCCCACGTTTGGCAAATGGGTCAGTCGCACGTTAAGCGCAGAGAAGCGGAACATGCTTTATATCCCGGCAGGCTTTGCCCACGGGTTTTGCGTGCTTTCGGATACGGCGGATGTGATGTATTGCTGCACGCGCGAATATGCCCCGCGCGACGAGGCGGGTATTATCTGGAATGATCCCCAGATCGCGGTAACGTGGCCGGTCAGTGCGCCGCTGTTATCCGAAAAAGACACCCGTTTGCCCCTTCTGGCGCATGCGGATAACAATTTCATTTACTAAGCGTATGGACAATAAAAAATTCTTCATCATCGGGTCCAATGGACAGCTTGCGCGTGAATTTATCCGTGTGTTCACGCAGCGCAAGATCAACTTCGCCGCGCCCGCGGAAAATATCGTGAGCCTTACGGATGCCCCGGGACTGCAGCAGGCGATCATGGCCGAGCGCCCCGATTACGTGCTCAACTGCGCGGCGTATAACAATGTCGAAGAAGCCGAGCGTAACCCTCAGGTTGCGTTTGCCGTTAACGCGGAGGCTGTTAAAAGCCTCGCCGAATTTTGCCATAACCAGAAGATCTTTTTGATCCATTTCGGTACGGATTATGTTTTTGATGGCGAGAAAAAGAATTTCTATACCGAAGAGGACGTTCCAAATCCGCTGAATCAGTACGGCCAGAGCAAATTGCAGGGCGAACTCCATGTTCAAAAGATCATGACAGACTATCTGATCTTCCGTCTTAGCTGGGTCATCGGCCATGGCACGCAGAATTTTCTCTACAAGCTCAACACCTGGGCGGCGCAGAAGCCCGTGCTCCAGGTCAGCGCGGACGAGGTCTCGGTCCCGACATTTGTCGAGGATGTTGTTGAAGGTGTTCTGGCGGCCGTCTCAAAGAAATTGTCAGGCCTGTACCATCTGACCAACAGCGGCTACGCCTCGCGCTACGAACTGGCCAAGAAGTATATCGAAGTCAGGAAGCTGAACAACCTGGTTATCCCGGTCCCGATGGATACATTCCCCTCGAATGTCCGCCGGGCCAAATTCACAGCCATGTCCAACGCAAAGCTGTCAAAAGAAGCCGGCATCATCATTCCCACATGGGGAACCGCGCTTATGAGATATATCAATCAATCTGGATCTTGAAGTCCCCTCCCCGCGAAGCGTGGGAGGGGGGAGGGGCAATAAGTCCTTCCAACAAAACAGGAGTAATATGGTCTACGAAAAGAAAATTCTGGTCACCGGCGGCTGCGGCTTCATCGGCTCCAACCTTGTGCATTATCTGCTCAAGAAATACCCGACATACAAGATCGTCAACTTCGACGCGCTGACCTACGCCGGCAATCCGGAAAACCTCCGCGACATCGAAAACAACCCCGCCTACAGCTTTGTTAAAGGCGACATACGCAATGGCAAAGACGTAGCGGCCGTCATGCCCACAGTCGACCACGTCATCCACCTCGCGGCCGAATCCCACGTGGATCGCAGCATCCAGGGCCCCGAAGAATTCGTGACCACCAATGTGCTCGGCACCCAGATCCTTCTCGACTATGCCAAGGCAAGCAATATCAAGAAGTTCGTCCATGTCTCGACCGACGAAGTGTATGGCAGTTTGGGGGCAACCGGGTATTTTACAGAACAGACCCCGCTGGCACCCAACAGCCCCTATTCCGCCAGCAAAGCCGGCAGCGACCTTATCGCCCGTTCCTATTATGAAACCTACAAGTTCCCGGTGGTCATCACCCGCTGTTCCAATAACTACGGGCCGTACCAGTACCCGGAGAAATTGATCCCCCTGATGATCCTCAACGCCCTTGAGAACAAGCCGCTGCCTGTTTATGGCGACGGCATGAACGTGCGCGACTGGTTGTATGTCGAAGACCATTGCGCGGCGATCAGCGAAGTGTTGCACAAGGGCACGGCGGGTGAGGTTTACAACATCGGCGGCAATAACGAGTGGCACAACATTCATATTGTTAAGCTCATTCTTAAAGAACTTGGCAAGCCGGAGTCGCTCATTTCCTATGTGACCGACCGCCTGGGGCATGACCGCCGTTATGCGATCGATGCCACAAAGATCAAGAAGACGCTGGGCTGGGAGCCGTCGGTCCAGTTCGAGCAGGGGATCAAGAGGACCATTCAGTGGTATCTGGATAATAGAAAGGCGTCATCCTGAAGCGACGCCGAAGGATATTAATCATATGAGCGAAGGTGAATCACTTACTCGTCAAGCTTCCCGCGGTGCGGCCTGGTCGCTGGCGAGTAATGTGGCGGTAAGCGCCATTAGTTTTATCGGCACGGCCATCCTGGCACGCATGCTCACGCCCAAGGATTTCGGGCTCATGGGCATGGCCGCGCTGGTTACGAGCATTGTAAGCTTGTTCGGCAATTTTGGGCTTGGCGCGGCGCTTGTTCAGAAGAAGGATGCGACGGAGGAGGACTTTTCGACCGCTTTCTGGGCGAATTGCGCGACGGGCGCTGCCTTGATGTTCATTTGCGTTATTGGATCGCCGTTGGCTAGCCTGTTTTTCCATGAAAAAAACGTACAGTGGATATTAATCCTATTATCTTTTAATTTCATGCTTGCGGCTCTTTGCTCTGTGCATAGCACGCGTATTTTAAAGCGTGTTCATATGAAGCCCATGGCTTTAATAGAAGTCGGCGGACGGATATTCCGGGTCGGGATCATGCTGGTAGCTGCTTTTTGCGGGATGAGTTTTTGGAGCATTGTTATCGGCATGATCGTTGAACGACTTTTTAAAACAGTTGCTTTTATAATCCTGGATCCCTGGCGGCCCGGATATATTTTTTCCATGCAAAAATTCAGGGAGATGTTCAGGTTCGGGCGCAATATCCTTGGCGGCGAGTTCCTGGCGTATCTTAACGTGAATATGGATTTTATCGTTACAGGCCGAGTGCTAGGGGCTGATCTGTTGGGATTTTACCAGATGGCCTATAATTTGCCGCATCTTCTTAAAGATTATGTGAGCGGCAGTATTGGAACCGTGGCTTTCCCCGTTTTTTGCAAGGTACAGGATGATAATGACCGACTGGTGAAGGGGTACTTAAAGATCGTTAAATTCATCGCGCTGGCCACATTCCCTGTGCTTGCCGGTCTAGTATTCACTGCGCATGATTTTATATTCGTGGCTTATGGTGAGCGGTGGCTCCCGGCTGTGGTGCCGCTGCAAATACTTTGTTTCTGCGCGGCATTTGCGTCGGTAAATTCTATTGTTGGTTTTCTTTTGTATGCAAAAGGAAGGCCGGATCTAGGTTTCAAATGGGAGTGTGTGCGGCTGCCGGCAACAATTATTGCGATCCTTATTGGTGTGCATTTTGGTGGGATTGTCGGTGTCGCCTGGGGGATGCTTGTTATTGAATTTTTCTCCATAGTAATGGTGTGGCTTATCTTCCGGATCCTGAATAACAGTTTCAGCCGATATTGGAGTGCGATCCTGCCGGCAACTGTTGCGTGTGGGGTTATGACAGGGGCACTTGTAAGCATCAATGGCATTCACCTTATAAATGGGATGACGCCATGGCTTCGATTGATCACCGAGTTTGTTGTTGGCACGGGAATCTATGTTTTAGTGATTGTTTTTGGGTTTAAGACGGTATTCAAGGAGGCTGTTGATTTTGTAAAACATTCTTCAGGTCGGACAAGCCAATAGAAGTGTAATTGGTATTACGTTACTGCCATTCCTAAGTAGTAATTCGGTTGCGCATAATTGTCATAATTGTTGTTTTGGTACTTTTAGAGAGGTAATAAATGGGCGTTGAGCAATGTCATATCATTAATTTACAAAAGATACCGGATCCTCGGGGTAATTTGACGGTCGTTGAGAACAGCAAGAATATCCCGTTCGATATCAAGCGTGTATTTTACCTCTATGATGTTCCTGGCGGTGAGAGCCGCGGGGAACACGCCAACATTTATACGCAGCAGTTTATTATTGCCATGAGCGGCAGTTTTGACGTCGTGGTCGATGATGGTCTTGAAAAAAAGCGGTTTTCTTTGAACAGGGCATATTACGGGCTGTATATTCCCAATATGATCTGGCGGGGGATCGAGAATTTTTCTTCTGGCGGTGTTTGTCTGGTCCTGGCGTCCACGTTTTATAGCGCCGATGACTATATCAGGGATTACGACGATTATAAAATGAAAGTGTTGTCATGAAACATGTATTTCATCCAACAGCTATCGTTGAGTCAAAGAAGATAGGTGCGGGTACGCAAATCTGGCAATATTCGGTAATTCTTCCCGGGGCGGCCATTGGAAGCAATTGCAATGTAAATTGCCATTGTTTCATAGAGAACGATGTTGTGATCGGGAACAATGTGACCCTCAAGAGCGGTGTTTATCTCTGGGACGGGATGGTTGTGGAGGATGACGTCTTTATTGGTCCGAACGCGACGTTTACCAATGACACGCGCCCCCGTTCAAAAAAACGCCTTGAAGTCTTTAACAGGACGCTGATCAAAAAGGGGGCTTCGATCGGTGCGGGCGCGGTCATTATCGGCGGGATCACGATCGGTGAATATGCCTTGATCGGTGCCGGTTCCGTTGTCACCAAGGATGTTCCTGCGCATACGCTTTGGTATGGGAATCCAGCCAGACAAAAAGGACATGTGTGCCAACATGCGCTCACTATAAAGCCCAGATAGTTCCGGAAAATACTATGTCAGGCCATAGCTAATAGTATAAGCCAAGAAGGAAACACGCGGTCTTTTGAAACTTGGTTTGAAATGGAGATGGGTATGAAGGTTCAATATGTTTATGGAAAGAATATTTGCTTTCGTGATGTTTGCGAAGAAGATGCGGCCTTCATCCTCGAGTTGCGGGGGGATGATCAGCTGGGGAAGTTTTTGTCCAAGACTGAGATTGACCTGGACAAGCAAAAGTTATGGATCAGGAATTACAAGCAAAGAACGCAAGAATATTATTTCATTATCGCCGGCAAGAATGGCGAATCTTACGGCACGATCAGGCTTTACGATGTCCAGGGGGATAGTTTTTGCTGGGGAAGCTGGATCATTAAAAAGACCGCGCCAGGGTCCATTGCGGTCGAATCAGCTTTCCTGATTTATGAATTTGCTTTTGGGAAGCTAGGTTTTAAACGATCACATTTTGATGTTCGCAAAGGGAACATTAAGGTGGTCGATTTTCATAAGAGGCTCGGTTCTCGGATCATATCAGAGGATGATCTGAATTATTATTTTAACCTTTCTTTGGCTGATTACGCGTTGGCCAAACAGAGGTATACCAAGTATATTCCTGAGCAAGTTGAAGTGAAGGAGGCTGTATGAGTATTGAAAAGTGCAGGATCATTGAGTTGTCCAAGATACACGATGTGCGCGGGAATTTAACAGTGGTGGAAAATGGCAAGTTGCTGCCGTATGACATAAAGCGCGTCTATTATCTTTACGATGTTCCTGGCGGGGTTGCGCGCGGCGGGCATGCGCATGTCGCGACAGAACAGTTTCTAGTAGCCATGAGCGGCAGTTTTGATGTGGTCCTGGATGACGGTTTCCGCAAGAAGACATTCTCTTTGAACAGGGCCTACTACGGCCTCTACGTTTCGACAATGGTCTGGCGCGAACTTAATAATTTTTCGTCGGGAGCTGTTTGTTTGTCCTTGGTATCCACTTTATATTTAGAGGATGATTATATCCGGGATTATCAGGATTTTATTACAAGAGTACGTGCGTAATGTTGTGCCCATTGAGCAATGGTGCAGAAGGGCGTATTAATGCTTTTTAATTCATTTGAATTCCTTATATTTTTTCCATCTGTAACGTTGTTGTATTTCGTCTTGCCGCACCGCCATCGCTGGCTGATGCTGCTATTAGCAAGCTGCCTTTTTTACATGGCTTTTATTCCTGTGTATATCTTGATCTTGCTGATCACGATCCTTATTGATTATTTTGCCGGGATTTATATCGAAGAGTCCGAAGGGGCGCGGCGAAAGACCTTCCTTGTTATCAGCATCATTTCAACGTGCGCTGTTCTTTTTGTTTTCAAATATTTCAATTTTTTTAATGCCAATTTCTCGGCTTTGGCCGGATTCCTGCACTGGAATTATCCGGTTAATACCCTGAGCCTGATCTTGCCTATCGGGTTGTCTTTTCACACATTCCAGAGTTTGAGCTATGTCATGGAGGTTTACAACCGCCGTCAGAAAGTTGAACGCAATTTTGGCATCTACGCGCTCTATGTTATGTTTTATCCCCAACTTGTCGCGGGTCCCATCGAACGGCCGCAGAACCTCCTGCATCAGTTTTATGAAGAACATGCGTTCGATTACCGCCGCGTGACCGACGGCCTGAAGTTGATGGCATGGGGGCTGTTCAAGAAGGTCGTGATCGCGGACCGCCTGGCTGTATTTGTCAATGCTGTTTATGACAAGCCGACGGAATATCAGGGTGTCAGTCTGATCGTGGCAACGGTATTCTTTTCTTTCCAGATCTACTGTGACTTTTCAGGATATTCCGACATCGCGATCGGGGCGGCCCAGGTCATGGGGTTCAAATTGATGGATAACTTTAACCGCCCGTATTTTTCGAAATCTATCGCGGAGTTCTGGAAGCGTTGGCATATCTCGTTGTCGACCTGGTTCAAGGATTACCTTTACATCCCCATGGGCGGGAATCGGGTGCCGGTCCCGAGGTGGTACTTGAATTTGTTCATAACGTTCCTGGTCAGTGGCCTTTGGCATGGAGCGAACTGGACGTATATCGTCTGGGGGGCTTTGCATGGAACGTATTTGGTAGTTGGAATTGTTACGGCCGACGTGCGCCAGCGGGTTGTCTCGGTTATAGGGTTGAACAAGTGGCCAAAGGTGCATAAATATTCCCGAGTTCTTCTGACGTTTGCCCTGGTTACCTTTGCCTGGATATTCTTTCGTGCGAAGAATATTCAGGATGCCGGTTATATCGCAACGCACTTGTTTTCCGGCATCAAGGAATTCGTCATGAGCTTTTTTGCAGGCCAGCAGCAGTTTGGTGAAGGGAAATTCGGGCCCATAACACTTCATCAGCCTAAAGAAGAATTATTCCTGGCTGTAGCATCGATCATATTTATGGAATGGGTGCATTCGATACAAAGGCATGGGAAGATACGTCAAATGTTGTCAGAAAAACCGGGGTTTGTCCGGTGGAGTGTGTATTTTTCGCTTGTGTACGGGATCTTTTTTCTTGGTGTGTCAGGAAAAACACAATTTATATATTTTCAATTTTAGGGATCAATGAAAGATCAAACGTCCTCATTTATTGTGAAAGTCGTCATTTTGGCGTTTCCTTTGATCGTATTATTGGGTTCGTATATATATTGGGACCCTTTCAAAGTGATTTATAAGTATGATTCATATTATGAGTCGGGTAAGCCGAGTTATGTCACCTTAAATAAGGGGTTCGTTTCAATCGAAACTTTTTTGCATAATTACAGCAAGTACGCATATGACTCTTTTGTATTCGGCTCTTCACGGTCAATTTTTTATCGGGTTGCTGACTGGAAGAAATATATTCATGCGACAGAATGTTTTCATTTTGATGCTTCAGGAGAAACGCTGTATGGGATCTATAAGAAACTAGAGTTTTTACAAAAGAATCACGTGCCGATCAAGAATGCCATAATAGTAGTCGATGCAGAGCTTTTGTCTCAAACAGTTGACCCGGAAAACTATCTTTTGAAACAGCATCCACGTATAACATCAGAACTAACGGTCTTGTTCCAATGGAGGTTCCTGAAGACCTATTTTGATCGCAAGTTTCTTTTTTCATTCCTTGATTTTAAATTACGGGGGAAGATCCGTCCGTATATGACCAGGGAGCTGGTCCTGGATGACCGGCCATTTACGTATGACCGCACGACAAATGAAGTCTCGTTTGATTATTTCGAAAAGATGATCGATAGGAATATGAATGATTATTACGGATCAAGAAAGGACCTTTTTTATTCAAGAGAACCAATTGAAAAGCGTTCAGTGGTTGTAATCGGAAAAGAACAGGAGAAGCAGCTCGTTTATATCAAAGACCAGCTCAACAAGAACGATACACGATATAAAATAATTATTAGTCCTTTATACGATCAGAAAAGAATTAACTCTAATGACTACGATGTTCTTTGTAAGGTTTTTGGGTCAAAGAACGTCTTTGATTTCTCAGGGATCAATGATCTGACGGCGTCGATGTATAATTATTATGAGACATCGCATTATCGCCCGCATGTTTGCAAGTTGATCCTTGATCGTATTTATGCAATGGATGAACAGAAGAATGAGAGGATAAAATGATTTCATTTCTGGATGTCAAAGGCATTAACGCGCAATACCGTACCGAGATCCTCGAAGCCATGACACGGGTATTCGATCAGGGCACGTATATCCTGGGGAAAGAGGTCGAGCTGTTTGAGCAGGAGTTCGCGGCGTATTGCGGCAGCCGCCATGCTATCGGCGTGGCGAATGGGCTGGATGCCCTGATCCTCATTTTGCAGGCGTACAAGGAGCTCGGCGTGATGGCGGATGGCGATGAAGTGATCGTACCTGCCAATACTTATATCGCTTCCATCCTTGCGATCTCAAAGGCGGGAATGGTCCCGATCCTCGTTGAGCCTGACATCAAAACTTATAACATTGATCCGTTGTATATTGAGCAGAAGATCACGCAGAGAACAAAGGCGATCCTGCCGGTGCATCTTTATGGCCGTCCGGCGGATATGGACCCGGTCCTTGCCCTGGCGCGGAAATATAATCTCAAGGTCATTGAGGATGCGGCACAGGCGCATGGCGCTTTTTACAAGGGCAAGCGAGTCGGAAGCCTGGGCGATGCCGCGGGATTCAGCTTTTATCCCGGCAAGAATTTGGGTGCAGTGGGTGATGGCGGGGCGGTGACAACGAGTGATGACGCTTTGGCTGACGCTATTAAGGCTTTGCGGAATTATGGTTCGCATAAGAAGTACTATAACCTTTACAAAGGCTATAACAGCCGGCTGGACGAATTACAGGCCGCGCTTCTCCGGGTCAAGCTGAGGCATCTGGATGATGAGAATCAGCGGCGCAACGCTGTTGCCAGTCGTTATTCCCAGGAGATCGTCACGGCGCATATTGTGAAGCCTGAAATGAGGGTGGATGGGTCGCAGGTGTGGCATTTGTACGTGGTGCGCACGTCAGAGCGGGAGCGGTTCCAGAAATATTTATTGGATAACGGCGTGCAGACAGTGATCCATTATCCGGTCGCGCCGCATCATCAGCCGGCGTACAAGGAATGGCATGCCATGAAATTCCCGGTCTCCGAGATGATCCATCGTGAGGTCTTAAGCCTTCCGATCAGCCCGGTGATGACGGGTGATCAGGTGAGTGAGGTCATTAAGGTTGTGAACGCGTATGCTTGACGCGAATTAATATAAGGAATAACGATGAAACCATTTATATCTGTATATATTCCCGTGTACAACGGTGAGAAGCATATCAGGGAGTGCCTGGATAGCGTCCTTGGGCAGACTTTTAGGGATTTTGAGGTCGTCATTTGTGACGATCGGTCAAGCGATGGCACCGTCGATATTATAAAAGAATATGCGCGCAGGGACCCGCGGATCATCTTTTCTCAAAATGAAGTTAATTTCGGCTGTGTGCCCAATCACAAGCGTTGCATATCGTACACACGCGGTGAGTGGATCAAACCTATAAATCATGACGATCTTTTGTCGCCCACTTGTTTAGAGAAGATGGCCAGCAAAACGTCGAGGAATATCCCAATAATGGCATGCCGGCGAGACTTCATATTGGCGGAAGATGTCAGTGCAACGATAAGGGCGGCGCTATTAAAGTTCACCCATGTGGATGATTTTTTTCCCAACAAGACGGAAATTTCTGCCCAGGAGATCTCTTGCGCCGCGATCGATCATTTTAGCGAGAATTTTATCGGTGAACCCGTGGTCATGATGATCAAACGGGATGCCCTTAACCGGTTTGATAGTTATAATCCGAACATGTCTATCATTGCTGACCTTGAATACTGGCTCCGGATCTCCAGCAACATGGGCATCGTTTATTTACCGGAAGTTTTAGCGAGCTTCCGTATTCATAATGACTCTATCACCGCGCGGTTGATCAATAATAAACAGCATTTAAGATCACGATTTGATCAGCTGATGCTATTGCATGAATTTGCTTTTAGTCCGTATTATGCCCACTTGCGCAAAGTTGTTTTTGCGCGAAATCCTGGGATCGACCTGATAGATATGCTGAGCCAGAGATTGCGAAAGGCGCATAAAGAGTTTTTGAGCGGGTCAAAAGTGGGCGTTAAAGATAATCAGCGTGAGTGGGATGCCTTAATGGCCACTTATCCCATGCTGGGGGAACTTTTCAGGAACTGCAATATATTCAGGAAGATCGGGTCAATTCATAAAAAGGATCTCAAGCAAGTGATCCTGAATCGGATCAGGAACAAGCGCCGAATTAAGTAATGCATAGGCCTCTGAGTACGCACGAAAATTTATTAACTTTATAGAAATTCTAATTATGCCCAAAGTCAGCGTCATAATCCCCGCCTACAACTGCGAAAAGTACATCGCCGCGACCATTGACAGTGTGCTGGCGCAGACCTTTGCTGATCTTGAACTTGTCGTTATTGATGACGGTTCAACGGACGGGACAAAAGATGTCGTCCAGAAATACGACGCCCGGGTCAGGTATTTCTATCAGAAGAACCAGGGCGTATCGGCGGCGCGTAACCGGGGGATCGCGGAATCAAAAGGAGACTACATCGCTTTTCTGGATAATGATGATATCTGGTTCCCTGACAAACTGGCGCTCCAGGTGCCCATCATGGAAGCTGATCCTGACGTGGCCATGGTCTTTACGGACGGCGAGAAGTTCAATGACACGGGTGTGGTGGAACCTACGTTCAAAGTCCCGCTGGAGCAGGCCAGGCTCAAGGGCGGGGTTTTGTTGAACAGGATCGCACAGATGAAGACCAACGACGGTTCTGTCATCAGGGATAACTTTTATCATGATCTGTTCCTGAAAAGTTTTGTTTTCAATTCTTCCGTTCTTATCAGAAAAAGCTGCCTTGACCAGGTGGGTATCATTGATGCGTCCCTGCTCATCAATTCAGACTATGACCTGTGGATAAGATTGGCGCTCAAGTACCCTCTTGTCTATTTGAACAGGGTTACGGCCCGCTGGCGGGTCCGTGCCGATTCACTGTCGGGTGAGATGAACATAAGGAATGCCAACTATGACCGTTGGGATGGCCTTTTGTTCGAGAAACATCTCAAGCTTTGTCCTAAAGACCATGTCGGCCTGGCCCGCAAAAGAGCGTTTGAATGTTATCGCGACGCAGCCGTTGATTTCTTTCAGTATGGCGACATGCATGAAGCCAGAAGGTTGTGCGTCAGGTCGTTAACGTATAATAAAAACCAGACTATCCTCTACGTCTATTTTTTGGCTTCATTTGTTCCCAGGGACAGTATTCGGTTCATGCGCGCGCTGAAAGCCAGGTTGCGTCAAATTTTTACCGGCCGTGGCGTAGACGGCAGGGCTGGCGAAACGTCAGGAAAGAGTTAGCAATGCCGGCTGCACGCAGGGAGATCAGTTTTTATTCAATGACCGGTGGGATGGGCGGGTCTGAAGTCTATTTAAAGAATTTATTGTTGTCCTTTGATTATAAAAATTATAAAGCGGCTCTGATCTGCAGTCCGGACGACCCGTTCTTTTTGCAGGATGACCAGCTGGAGCCACTGATCGAACGCGGTGATATTGCGATCAAGTTTTTCGGGACGGCCAAGGCGCGAGGCAGTGAAGCTGCGGCTGCGGCGCACGCCGCTGTGCCGGCGGAGCGAAAAGAGTCCCTGAAGCAAAAGATATGGAGGCGGATCGTTCCGTCCTCGATCAAGCTGTTGATGGGCACGTTGCGTGATACTCAAAAGCTCGCACGGTATTTCAAGGAAAACCCGGTCAACATCCTTCATGTGAACGACGCGGGCGCGGAGCCTGCCAGCATTGCGGCGCGCCTTGCGGGAGTGCCGCACATTGTCGGAACATTGCATGTTCTGCCGTACAACAAAATGCAGGATTGGGTTTCCTGCCTGATCGAATTCTTCAGCATCCGCAGCATGGATGTGGCTATCGCTGTTTCCGAGGCCACCAAAAAAGCCTGGATCCAACAAACCGGGATCGCCGCGGATCGTATCAAGGTTGTTCTTAACGGCATGGATCTTTCTGCCTTTACCCGGGAATACGATGTCGCCGCCGTAAGGCAAGAATTGAGTATCCCGGCAGCGGCGTATGTCATCAGCGTGCCGGCACGGTTGCACCCATTAAAGGGGCATCAGTATTTGTTTGAAGCTGTGAGCCAGATACGATCAGAACTCCCGCAGATCATGGTGCTGATCATAGGGGATGGCGTATTACGGGAAAGCCTGCAAAAGAAGGTTGAAGGGCTGGGCATCGGGCCTATGGTCAGGTTCCTGGGGCATCGTGCCGACATCGCGCGGATCATGGCAGCGTCCGATCTGATTGTCCTGCCATCGCTTTCCGAGACACTCGGGCTTGTCCTTGCCGAGGCCCAGGCGGCTGGTAAAGCGGTCATAGCGACCAATATCGGAGGTATCCCTGAAGTTGTCGAGAACGGAGTTACGGGCATGTTGATCCCGCCGTCCGATAGCCCTGCGCTGGCACGGGCGATCGTTCAGCTGGTTCAAAACCCCGCGCAGTGTCAGGAGATGGGGAAAAAAGGCCGGGAGCGTGTCGACAGGGTTTTCCCAACGCAACGCATGGTGGCGCAAACACTTGAGATCTATCAAGGGTTGCTTGATCAGTAAAAATATTTTATACTTGGAAGATGTATAAGGATATGTCATGAACGAACTCGTTTCTGCTGTTATACCGACATACAATTACGCTCACTTTTTGTGTGCGGCGATCGATTCTGTGCTGGCACAGACGTACAAGAACATTGAGGTCATCGTTGTTGATGATGGGTCATCGGATAACACGTCTGAGGTTGTAAAGAAATACGAAGGCAAGATCACATATATATATCAAAAGAACCAGGGGTTATCGGCGGCAAGGAACACAGGGATACGGGCGGCGCATGGCACGTATGTTGCTTTCCTGGATGCCGATGATATCTGGCTGGTGGACAAAATAACAGAGCAGATGCGGCTTTTTGAGAGCGGCAACAATGTGGGGGCAGTGAGCTGCCGCTTTTACGAGGTCGATGAGAGCCTGCGCGTCCTGGGGGAAAGCCGGCATAAGGATTACCCGCCCGCTGAATTAAAGAAGAGGTTGATGGCAAAGAATGTTGTCAGCGGCGGGTCCAGCGTTGTGGTGAAGAAAGCATGTTTTGACGCGGTCGGTTTATTTGATGAGAGTTTGCGTTCAGCGGAAGATTGGGACATGTGGTTAAGGATCGAGCGGAAATACATCATCAGGCTTGTAGAAAAGCCATTGCTGAAGGTGCGTGTCGGCAGTTACAGCATGAGTTCCGCGGGGAACGCCCAAAAGATGCTGGACAATGAAATGGTCGTGCTGGACAAGTATTTCGGCAGAGGGTATTCCATTTTAAAAGGGCAGTCCTTGAGCCGGCGTTATGCCGCGGCCGCGTGGGCGTTCTCTGTTCAGGGACAACACAAAGAAGCTTTGCGGTGCCTGTTCGTGACGTTTTGGTTTTACCCGCTGGCGTTATTCCAGAAAGATAAATTAGGTGTTGTGCTGACTGTTATCAGGAACGGGTTGTTTTTCAAGGATCAAAAGCGTTCGGGCGCTTTAGCACAATGAAGGTATTGGGACCAAAGGATCATTAATGTGCGGTATTAGCGGCTTCAATTGGGAAGACAACAGTTTGATAGGTCAGATGAACGCGGCGATCAAGCACCGCGGGCCTGACGATGACGGGATCCGTGTCGGCCACGGCCTGTCGCTCGGCCATGTCCGCCTGTCGATATTTGACCTCTCCGCGCGCGGGCATCAGCCCATGCCCAACCAGGATGAGACGATCTGGATCGTTTATAACGGCGAGATCTATAACTTCAGGGAGATCAGGGATGATCTCAAGAACAAGGGCTATCAATTCCGTTCTGAATCAGACACAGAAGTTATCATTTACGCCTACCAGGAATATGGAACGGCCGCGTTCGAGAAGTTCAACGGCATCTTTGCGTTTGCTTTGCTCGACGTGAAGAAGGATTCCCTGTTTTTGGTGCGCGATCGCCTGGGGGTCAAGCCGCTGTATTATTACGCGGATGGGAAAAAGTTGATATTTTCCTCTGAAATGAAAGCTCTGGTGCCGCACCACCTGGAGCTTCACAAAGATGAATTGAGTCTTGAAGAATACTTGCAAACCAACAATATTTCATCCGAAAGTTTCTGGCGTGAAGTTAAAGCGGTCCAGCCCGGTACATTTTTATGCCTGGACCTCAAGAAGCGGCATATGCTGGCCACGCACTATTGCCGTATCCAGGACCGGGTGGATGCCGTCAGGTACAAAAGGAACAGTCAAACTTCCGAGCGTCAGCTTGTGGATGAGCTGGACAAATTGCTTCATGAAGTGGTCAAAGACCAGCTTTTATCGGATGCACCGCTCGGCACGATCTGCTCCGGCGGCCTGGATTCTTCACTGCTGACGGCTGTTGCGGCCCGGTATAAAAAAGACCTCAAGATCTTCAATGTCAAGGTAACTGAGTCGCTGTATGATGAATCGCCGTTCGCCCAAAGAGTGGCGGATTTTCTGAAGCTTGAGCTCACCCAGGCGGTCCTGGACAAGAAAAAGTATCTGGAACTTTACGAGCAATGTGTCGTGCAAGAAGAACTGCCGCTGGTCCATCCGAATTCTGTCGGAATATTTCTCGTCAGTAAAAAGGCCAGGGAGGCCGGGTTAAGCGTTCTTTTGAGCGGCGAAGGCGCGGATGAATTGCTGGGCGGCTATCATCATCACATGGCGTATAAAAAGCGCTTGATCCTGGAGCAGTTCCCGCTCCTCAAGTTCCTCAAGCCCAGGCATGATGCTTATCTCGATGGTAAAGAAACGCCTTTTAGTGTTTACGAACAAGGGTATGCCGCGGAGCCGCACTTTGATAAATCCTACATGAAGGCCCGCTGGCGTTCTCTCGGCAGGTTTTATCGCGGCTATGACGTTACGGCCAACAACAGGCAACGGCGGCTAAAAACTTTCATAGCACATGACTTGAATTATTATTTGACCCAGATCCTCAGGCGCACAGACCGTATGTCCATGGCGGTCGGACTGGAAATGCGCGTGCCCTACCTGGACAATCGCCTGGTCGATTTTTCATTGAATATACCGGTCAAATATCAGATCAAACTCCTGCAAAGCAAGTATATCCTGAAGAAAGTCGCGGAACGCTATTTGCCCAAAGATATTGTGTATCGGTCCAAAAAGGGATTTCCTTTGCCAGTAGACCAGTGGCTGGATGGGAAGAATTTCCAGGATGTTATGCTGCAAGCCTGGGAAAGGAAAAATTCATAATATGCACATGAAATTATTCATGCTCATCAATTTTGTCTATGAAACCGCGATCAAGCGGCGGAAAATGCTTGAATACCGCGCTTTTCTTGACAAAAGCCAGTGGTGGCCGCCTGAAGATCATCGGATGCATCAACTGAAGAACGTTCAGCGGTTGGTGGCGCATGCGTTCGAGCATGTCCCTTATTGGCGGGAGACGTCCCAACGTCTTGGGTTGACACACCAGGATATAAAATCCCTGGATGATATCCGGAAATTACCGATCATTGATAAAAAAGATATCCGTGCCAATAAGGACCGGATGATCGCAGATAACTGGCGGGGGAAGACCTGGTCAAAGTCCACCGGCGGTTCGACGGGAATACCACTGCATCTTGATTACACGCCGGATAGTTATGACTGGCGCATGGCCATATCGCAAAGAGGCTATGGCTGGGCCAAATGTGAGCCGGGGCGCAAGGTAGGGTATTTGTGGAGTGTTGCTATCGGCGAAGAAACGTTCTTTCATAAGATTAAAGCCACGCTGCACGACATGTTGCTGGGGCGCAAGATGTTTAATTTGTTCCGGTTGGACAGTAAATTAATGGACAGATGTGTTCAGTACATTAACCGAGCGCGGCCTGAAGGCATGATCGGATATACGACCGCTTTGTATGCTTTTGCCAAGTATGTTAAGCAGAATCATATAAAACTGCTTTCCGTACCGGCGGTCGTAACGGGTGCCGAAAGGCTTTATCCCTACCAGCGTGAATTGATCGAGGAGGTGTTGGGGGCGAAAGTATTTAATTCGTATGGCTGCCGGGAGTTCATGCTCATCGCGAGTGAGTGCGACAGGCACGAGGGGCTCCATGTGAGCGCCGAGAATCTCCTGGTTGAGTTGCTGAAGGATGGCGAGCCTGTCCGGCCTGGGGAGATCGGCGAAGTTGTTGTCACGGACCTGCATAATTACGGGATGCCTTTCATAAGGTACCGGACCGGTGATCTCGCGGTCAAGAGTGAAAGATTGTGTTCCTGCGGGCGGGGCTTGCCCCTGATCGATGATGTCGAAGGCCGCACGCTCGATACCATCCGGGCCTGTGACGGGCGCATGATCTCCGGGGTTTTCTTCCCGCATCTCATGAAAGAACTCAAGGGGATCGAGAGATTCCAGGTCATCCAGGACAAGCCGGATCATTTGGAAATAAAGATCATCAGGAATGATCTGTTCACCGATGCTGAACTTCAATTCATGAAGAATGAGATCTTAAAGACTGTCGGTGCTGAAATGAGGATCGACCTCACGTATGTGGACGACATCCTGTTAACGGCGACCGGAAAATTCCGTGTAACTATTTCACAGTTGGAACAATGAAGATCATACAGATCGTCAATAATCTCGACTGCGGCGGGCAGGAAAAAATGATCATCAGCCTCGCTGTGTCATTAAAAGCCAAAGGCCATGAGACCCAGATCGTGTGCATTGCCAATAAGGGCGAGCTTTCGGTGCAGGCAGAGCGTGCCGGGATAAAGGTCGAGTCTATAGATCAAAAGCAGGGGTTTCTGTTAATAGCGGTGTGGAAATTATGTAAAGTCCTGTGGTCCAGGAAGCCGGATCTGCTTCATTTGCACAATTCACGTGCTTTGATCTATGGAGCTATTGCGGCAAGGATTCTAAATATTCCCTGTATCTTTACACGTCACGGCAGTCGGAAGATAGCCGCTCCCAAATGGATATGGGATGGCCTTAAAAGCATTATTGTCATTTCTGTTCAGGCCAGGCTTGACTTGATAAAACAAAATCCCTGTTTGAAAAGCGACGATATTTCGGTCATTTTGAACGGTGTCAATATCAGGGAGTATGTGGCCGCTCCGGCACGCGGCAAAGATGATCCGGGTGTTGTGACGATCGGTCACGTTGCCCGGCTTTCGCCGGAAAAAGATCAAATGACCCTCTTGAAGAGCTTCGCGAGAGTGGCGGAGGTCTTGGGGCAACAGAAAGTACGGCTGGTGATCGCCGGCGATGGCGCCTCAAGGGCCATGCTCGAAAGAGCGGCGCAGGATCTTGGCATAGCCGCGCGCGTTGAGTTTTTGGGATTCCGTGAAGATATACCAGCGATCGTGAACACGTTTGATGTATTTGTGCTTTCATCCTTGACCGAAGGGATCTCGTTGACACTTTTGGAAGCGATGGCCGCGTCAAAGCCGATCGTGGCAACCGATGTCGGCGGTAATCCTGAAGTTGTGGTCAGCGGCACGACGGGTTTTCTTGTACCGGCGAAAGATCCCCAGGCCATGGCTGACAAGATACTGGTTCTTTTAAAAGATCCACGGCTTGCAAAAAACATGGGTGCGGCCGGACGCAAGCATGCGGAAGAGGTTTTTAGTCTGGACCGCATGACCGATGATTATATCAAAGTTTATCGATCGGTCCTGGGATGATCAACGCGTGAGGCCATATGGAATCATCTGAAAAAATGCTGAACACGATCTACGGCGCCATCGACGATTACAACATGGACATGCCGCCTTCCGACCAGCTGGACAAGTCTCCGGACACCATCCTGTTCGCAGACGGCGGCAAGCTGGATTCCGTGGGGTTCATCACGATGAGCACGGCGATCGAAGCCCGGATGCAGAAAGATCTTGGC
This sequence comes from Candidatus Omnitrophota bacterium, assembly GCA_903861305.1. GTDB lineage: Bacteria > Omnitrophota > Gorgyraeia > Zapsychrales > Fredricksoniimonadaceae > Fredricksoniimonas. The sequence goes on from CAIOTT010000025.1 coordinate 20,275, forward strand.
GTTGTTCTTCCTGTTTTTACCCAGGAAGCTTCGTTGCGCCCGGATAAGCCCCTGGCTACGGTACGTTCGCTGGCGCTCTATCTGGCCCAAAAGATCGGGAGCTAAAAAGATATGTATCCGCAACCACTTCTTATAGACAGGATCGCGTGCCACTTGCCGCAGAAAGCTGTCACAAATGACGAGCTCGCGCGGGAAAACCCTTCCTGGATCATGGAAAAAGCTTTTAAAAGCACAGGGGTAAGCCTCCGCTTCGTGGCCGGGGCTGATGAAACCGCACTCGATCTTGCCCTGGCGGCGTGCCGGGAACTTTTTAAAGATCCCCAGCCGTTGTCCACGATCGATGCACTGATCTTTTGCACACAGTCACCGGATCATATCATGCCCTCCAATGCCTTTCTTCTTCATAAGGCGCTGGGGCTTTCCGAGGCGTGCCTGGCGTTCGATTACAATCTGTCGTGTTCGGGGTTCGTGTACGGCCTTGCGATCGCCCAGGGGTTTTTGTCCGCGGGCCTTGCCCGGAATATCCTGCTGGTGACAGCGGATACCTACACCAAATTGATCCACCCCCAGGACCGGTCGGCGCGATTGCTTTTCGGAGATGGCGCCGCGGCCACGCTTTTGACTGCTGAAAAAGGTTCTTTGCGACTGCTCGACATGGCTTGCGGCACGTCAGGCCAGCATTATGACAAATTCATCATCCCGGCCGGCGGGGCGCGGACACTGCGGACGCCTGAAGCGGAACGTCCGATCACCGATACGAGCGGCAATGTGAGGTCCTTGTGCCACATTAATATGGATGGCATGGGCATCCTTTCTTTTGTGAATTCCAAGGTCCCGGACCATGTCCGTCAGGTCCTTGGCCGCAATGCGTTGACGGTAGATGATGTCTCGCTTTTTGTGTTCCATCAGGCCAGCCGCACCGCGCTTGATTCATTGACGCGCCTGCTGGGGCTGCCGAAAGAAAAAGTTTTCTCAAATCTTGAGATGGTCGGCAACACCGTGTCGAGTTCTATACCGATAGCGCTCAAAGAAGCCCTTGATGCGAACCGGGTCAAGAAGGGTGACAAAGTTGTTCTCTGCGGGTTTGGTGTCGGGCTTTCCTGGGGGACGGCCCTTATGGAGGCGGTATAACAGCAGAGCATAGTTTGCCTGTTCGGGAATCAGAATTTTACTGCGGTGACAAAGCCCTTTATGTCACGATGTATGACAGCGGCTCGTCCCGCTGGCTTGTCATGGCCCCGCCTTTATTCGAGGAGCTCGCGCGGACAAGGAAATTTTGCGTGAACGCGGCGCGCAAGATCGCCCGCGCTGGGTTCAACGTTGTACGTTTTGATTACTACGGCACAGGCCTCAGTGAAGGCAAGTTTGAGGACTTTACCCTGTCACAGGCAGCGTGCGACCTTGACACTGTGATCGCAATGTGCCGGGAACGCGGGGCGGCGCAGGTGTCTTGCCTCGGGTTCAGGTTCGGCGCGTATCTCGCGGCCTTGCGCAACAGCAAAGATGGCGTCGGGCGGGTCATTGTCTGGGAGCCGGTGTTCGATCTTGCAGCGTATATCACGGAGGTTTTAAAGGCAACGGCTGTGGACCAGATCGTAACGTATGGCGCCATTCGTTTTGACCAGGCCGCGCTGATGGACAAGCTTGCGCGTGAAGGCCGGATCCTTGTGAATGGCTACGCGCTCAGCCTTGCGGCGGTAGAAGGGTTCCGCAACGCGCGCCCCATCGAGCGCGCTGATTGTCAGAATATCGGTGTTGTGCTCTGGCGCCGGAGCAGTTTGAATAAAACGCCGTTCCTCGCGGAGCTTCAGCCCGTGGTGTGCACAACGGTGAAGGCGGCGTGGGACCACATTAAATTCCTGGACCATGAGACGGGTGAACTTGTCGAAAGCACGCTCGGGTTATTGAAATGCTAAGGAATATATGAAAAGGACAACCGTTACATTTCCCAACAAGGAAGGGCTGAGCATCAAGGGTATTGTTTTTGAACCCGATGATGCCAGGCGCCGCAAGACGGGTGTGGTGTATCTGCCGGGAATTGTCCTGGGGCTTACCGCGGTTCATCGCCTGGCTGTTGACGTTGCCTGCGAATTCCAGCGTGAAGGTTACCCCGTCCTTCTTTTTGACCACTCACGCATTGGTGAGAGTGAAGGCGACCTTGTTTCAGGCCCCCATGAGGAATTTGTCACATTTATCAAGCAGGGAGGGCTGGTGGACGACACGCTCGTAGCCATGCAGTTCTTCTTGTCCCGCTGCGGCCTGGACAACATTATTCTTATCGGGCACTGCGGCGGCGCGCTCACCGCGGTTTATGTGGCTCAAAAGAGCAACAAGCTCGCCCAATTGATCCTCATCGTCCCGCCGTTGACGGGTGAGCCTTCCGAGGGCGCGGGCATGACGCAGGGCGAGGCCAAGGAATATCTGGCGCTTTATAAGAACAAGATGTTCTCGTTCGGCGCCTGGTCCCGGTTGTTTCTTGGCAAAAGCGACTATCGTCAGATGATCAAGGCCGTCAAGGCAAAGATCTTCAGGAAGAAGCCAGAGATAAGGTCCGGTGACGCCAATTTGAACAGGTCCTTTATCCAGGGGCTTGAGTCCGTCGGCGGCATGATGGATGTGAAAATTATTTACGGCGACAAGGACCCTGAATTTGATGAATTTAAGGGCTGCCGGAATGAATTCAGCCGCTGGAAGATCCGGACAACCGTGTTCCCGGACGCCTCGCATGGTTTTGTGACAGATGAGAGCATGCGCCTGTTGATGGAAGAATTGAAGGCGGCCTGAACACTGGCCTGGCGATCGTGCCATGGTTTGCCGGCTGGTTTAGCAGCAACAAGGAGGAACAGCATGAACGATATTAAGGCAGTTCTATATTTGATAAAGATCGACATCCTTTACAGCGCCAGGTTCAGGCTGTTGTTGTCGTGGATGCTTTATGCTGCGAGTATCCTCATCGGGATCGTTGACCGCAAGCGTGCCGATGTATTGTTGATGAAGGCCCATCATTATTCCGATTCAGCGGCGTTCCAGTCTTTTCTTGATCCAGCAATAAAGAAGATGCTGGATCACAAGGGGTATATGCCATCCTTGATGCCTGTGGTGAACATTAAAAAGGAATTGTTCCCGCGCAAATATATGTTCATTGCCAAGCCTCATAAAGGTTCCCGTGAAAAAGGAGTGGCTTTCCTGATGTACAGCGTTTCTTTTAATGGATTTTTCAGGCAATACGACGCCGAGAGGTTCTTGCAGGATTATTATCTGGTCCTTGAGCCGGACTGGGCGGGGTATTGCAAACCGGAGATATTGACCTACGCAAAGATCGCCTCTCATCCCGTGATCGTGGAAGCGACGGAACAGCTGGATTTTAACTTCATCAAAAAGCTGGATTCAAACCTTGTCCCTGTGGACTTTGGCGCGAGCGACTGGCTTGATTCAAATATTTTTCATCCGATCCCCGGCGTTACAAAAAAATATGACTGCATCATGGTATGCGACTGGTACAACTATAAAAGGAATTACGTCCTTCTCAGGGCATTGTCGAAGATAAAAGAGCACAACCTGAAAGCGGTCCTGGTAAGCAATGCCACGGGCCTGCTGGATACTTTGAAAAATGTGGCGAGATATTTTGGCGTGCTGGATAACATAACTTTTGTGCAAAAGCTCACCCCCGCGCAATTGAATCTTGCCTATAACGAATCCAAGGTCAATTTATTGCTGTCGTATAAAGAAGGTTCCAACAAGACCTTGTTCGAAGGCATGTTCGCGAATATTCCCGCGATATTGATCAAGGGGAATGTCGGGGTCAATAAAACATATATCAATGAGGCGACAGGGAAACTGGTGTCCGAGGACGATCTGCCGGGGGCTTTGGTGATGTTTTCGCGTGACCACGCCAGGTTTCACCCCAGGCAATGGGTGACCGAGAATATTTCATGCCAAAGGACCACTCAGAAATTGAATGCTATAATCAAAGAGATCGCCTTGCGCAGCGGTGAGGAATGGACCGAGGATATCAGGGTAAAAGTGAATGAAGACGGCAAGATGCGCGGGTTGCGGCTTGAGGACCCTGTCCTTGACGCCCGCCTTGATAGTTATGAGAGGAAAGCTTGATCTGCCGTGTCAAGCGCTTGGCCGTAGCGAGCGCCAAGATCTGTCAGGGGATTTTGTTGTAATGTTTATAAACAACATAAAAGAACTTATCAAGCATTCGATCCAGGGCGTGTTCGGCAACAGACACCTTATTTACAGGCTTCCTGTGAATGACGCGGTCATCGCGCTTACGTTCGATGACGGTCCTGATCCCAGGCATACGCCGCTTGTCCTGGATGTTCTCAGGCAGAACAATGTTAAGGCAACTTTCTTTTTAACAGGAAGCAATGTTGAACAGCATCCAGAACCTGCGCAACAAATTTTAAAAGAGGGGCATTGTATCGGGAATCATGCCTATGCCCACAAGGATTTTACGCGTTTGAACTTGCGCCAGAAAAAAGAAGATATATTAATGGGGCAAAATATTTTCAATGAGGTCTTAGGAGTAACCGCAAGACTTTTTCGCCCCCCGCAGGGATGCTGGTCATTGGCGTTGCTGGTTTTTTGCATGGCACGTTCTATAAGAACGATCCTTTGGAGCGTGGACAGCCGGGATTTTGAATATAAAGGAGAGTCGTTCCTTAAGGAGCGTTTGGATAAGATGCACTTCAAGAACGGGGATATTATTTTGCTCCATGATGACAACATGGATACCGTGAATTTTCTGCAATACCTGATCGATAAAGCAAGGCGGGAAGGTTTTTCATTTGCAACGATCGGCGATGTATGAAACTTTTGATCGTCACCAATCTTTTTCCTAATGCCAAGGAACCGAACCGCTCCACGTTCAATTTCCAGCAGTTCACGGAGCTCTCCCGGCTTTGTGAATTGAAAGTGGTTGCGCCGATCCCTTTTTTTCAGTATTCCGATGAACAGGTGCCGCTGTTCGAGCGGCTGGGGGGCATTGATGTTTACCATCCGCGTTACCTTGTTATCCCCAAAACAGGGCGCTGCACGTACGGGTTGGCATTCTTTATAGGGATATGGCATACTTTAAAGATTGTTCAGCGTTCTTTCAGGTATGATGCGATCCTCGCCGCATGGGCCTATCCTGATGCGGTGGGCGCGGCGCTGGCGGCCAGGCTGCTGAAAAAGAAATTTTTTGTGAAGGTGCATGGCAGTGATATCAATCTTGCCGGTCATTACTGGAGCCGCGTGCCCATGATCAAATGGGCCTTGTCCCGGGCGGATGGCGTGATCGCGGTGAGCCAGCCGCTCAAAAAAAAGATCGTGGCCATGGGGATCCCGCAGGAAAAGGTTGTTGTTATTTCCAACGGAGTGGACACCGGCAAGTTCTTTCCCAGGCCCAAAGATGCTTGCCGTGAGCAGATCGGGTTAAGCCCGTCAGGCCGCTACATCCTTTATGTTGGTAATTTTTCGGCAGTAAAGGGCGTGCTGTACTTGATCAAGGCGTTCGCTTTGCTGGATACTGCACCGGATCTCAAGCTTCTCCTCATTGGCGAGGGGGAAGAAAAAGTTGCACTTGTACAGCTGGCCCGTGAATTGGGAGTGGATGAACGGGTGATCTTTGCCGGACGCAAACCTCATCAGGATATCCCTGTATGGATGAGCGCGGCGGATGTGTTTTGCCTGCCCAGCCTTAACGAGGGTTGTCCGAATGTTGTGCTGGAGGCCATGGCGTGCGGCGCCAAAGTGGTGGCTTCCGATGTGGGCGGGGTTCCGGATATCATTGACACGCCTGAAAAAGGGTGGCGTGCCAGGCCCCAGGACCCTGAAGACCTGGCCCAATGCCTGAACGCGGCATTGAACGCTCCGGCTCTGGCGCACGCCACGCGGGCGATGAGCTGGGCCGAGAGCGCCGCAAAGGTATACGCAATTTTTCAGTGACGGGAGCCGTGAGTTTATATGTTGCAAGGCCATGATATCTTTTATTTTTCCAATGACTGGCGCGCCGACAACAAGACGAGCAGTCATCATATCGCCGGCCAGTTGAAGAAGCACAACCGGCTTTTTTACATTGAAGCCAGCGGAATGCGCGCCCCTTCAGCTTCTGCCCATGACCTGCGGCGGATCTGGAAAAAGGCCAGCGAATTCCTGAAGGGCCCGCAGCAAGTCGAAGACAATGTCTATGTTTTTTCACCGTTGATCCTGCCGTTCCATAAATTTGGTGCTGTCCGCAAGATCAACGAATGGCTTCTGGCCGCGTCCCTGAGCGGCGTTTGCCGAAAATACAAGGTGAACGCCCCCATCCTCTGGATGGTGAGCCCACACATGTCGACGGTCATCGGCAAGCTCAAGGAGAAGCTGGTTGTTTATTATTGCGTGGATGATTTCTCGTCCCTGCCGGGCGTTAATGAAGGGTCGATCAGGAGTTTTGACCGGGATCTGACGCAGAAAGCGGATGTCGTATTCACGCCGTCATTGCCGCTGTACGAGAAGAAACGGGCGCTGAACAGCCATGTCCATCTGGCGCCGCACGGGGTTGACCTTGAGCATTTCAGGAAGGTTTTTGATCCCGGGTTGGCGGTGCCTGAAGACATGAAACAGATCCCCAGGCCGATCATTGGTTTCTTCGGCCTGATCGAAAAATGGGTAGACCTGGAATTGATAAAGTTCATCGCTGAAAAACGCAAAAATTATTCCGTAGTGCTGATCGGGCGCGTGGTCCAGGATATTACGATGTTCGCGGGCCTGCCGAATGTTTTTTTCCTGGGGTCCCGCCCGTTCAAGGTCCTGCCTGAATATGCGAAGCTCTTTGATGTGGCCACGATGCCGTACGTTCTCAATGACCAGGTGTTCAACGCGAACCCGATCAAATTGCGCGAGTACCTGGCCATGGGCAAGCCAACCGTTTCGGTCACGAACCCGGAGATCCTCCAGTTTGCCGATGTGGTCAAGATCGCCAACGGTTACGACGATTTCCTGAACAAGATCGACGAGGCGCTTCGGGAAAACACACCCGAGCTTGTCGCGCGCCGTGTGGCGCGGGTGCAGGATTCATCCTGGGAAGAGCGCTTTAAGAAGATATCTTCCATTGTTGAAGATCAACTCGCGAACAAGCATTAAAAAGGACTCTTATGCCAGCTGATTTTCGTCCATTCAAAGTCGCTATTGTCGGGTGCGGGAATATTGCCAAGGTCCACGCGCGGATCCTGAAAAAGTATATCCACATCGACAACCTGGCTATCTGTGATCTTGATCTTCTGAGGCTGGAGGAGTTTGCCAAGGCATCAGGTATCAGGAACAAATTCAATTCACTGGACGCGTTGCTGGAGGGGTTCAAGCCGCAGATCGTCCATATCGTAACGCCGCCGTCCTCGCACACCCCGATCGCGGTCCAGTGTTTGAAAAAGAACGTGAATGTGCTTATCGAAAAGCCCATGTGCCTGACGCTGGATGAAGCCCGCCAGATCATGGCGGCCGAGGCCGGGAGCAAAGCCAAAGTATGCGTTGATCACATGCGCTCGTTCGACCCGATGATCAAGCAGGCCCTAAAGATCCTGGCGGATGAAAATTACGGTCGCATCGTCAACATCAACATGACGTACACCTATGATTACCTGCAACGCATCCATTTTGACCCGGCGGCACGCTGGATCAAGAACCTTCCCGGCGGGTGCTTCTTTGACCTTTTGCCGCATATGCTCTGCCTCCTCAACGATTTCGCGCCTGGTTCCGTGTTGAGATCGAAGCTGATCCGGAAGAACGCGGACGGGCTGGTGGAGGATCTGTGGTGCTTGTTCGAATCACCCTCGACGACCGCATCCGTCCACCTGTCATTGAATATCACGCCGCTGAAGAACCTCATCGAATTTGAGTGTGAAAAGGGTTCCTTGACGGTCGATCTCAGGAATTTCATTTTGCTGGAACGGAAAAACAACGGGCTGCCGAACGCGATCGAAAGGATCTCCGGGAACATGGCTGTCGGTTCCCAGTACCTGGGCCGGACAGTCGGCGTTGTCGGGAAGTTCCTGTTGAACAAACTGGATCCTTACGCGGGCCTGGAGTACTTGACCAGGACGTTCATGGACGCGGTCGCGCAAGATACACCCAACCCCTCAGGGGCTAAAGACGCCCGGGATGTTTTGAAGTTGACCCTTGATATTTTTGACGGGGATGCTGTCCCCCTCGTGAAAGAGGAGCGCAAGGCACTGGCTCCGGCGGATGTCCTGGTGACGGGTGGGACGGGATTTATCGGGAAGCGTCTTGTGAAAGACCTTCTGGAACAGGGGTTGAAGGTCAGGGTCTTTTCCCACCGGCATATTTCGGCGGATGAGGCCGGTGCCCTTTTCGGAAGGCCGGTGGAGATCGTCAGCGGGAATATTTATTCCCTCGAGGATGTATTATGCGCCGTTCAAGGCGTGAGGACGATCTATCATCTCGCCGCGGCCATGAAAGGCGACTGGAATTACCATCTTGATACGACCATTACGGGAACAAAGAACATCCTCGCCGCGGTGAAACAGAACAATATCCCTCAGCTTGTGTATGTCAGCACCCTGAATGTTTATGATGCCAAACATTATCCTGAGAACAGGATTATCAATGAAGATTTTGCGTATGAACCGGCTCCGGAAAAACGCGGCGCATATTCTCACGCCAAGCTGATGGCTGAAAAGATGGTCATTGCGTTCCGTGACCAGGAGAAGGTGAACATCGCCATTGTCCGTCCGGGACTGGTGTACGGGCCGGGCGGCCCGAAGTTTCCCGGAGATGTGGGAAGATTGATCGGCAACAGGTTCATTATTGTTTTTGGCCTGGGGGGCCGCAAGATCCCCTTCGTGCACGTGGACAACCTGGTCAGCGCGCTCACGGCGATCGGCCGCGCACCGGAACGGTCCGCGAACGGTATTTTTAATGTTGTGGATGAAGACAGGGTGTCCCAGAGGAAGTTTATCAGTGACTATAAGAAGATCACACGCCAGGGCTTGATCCCGCTGTATGTGCCACTGTTCTTTATTGCATCTGCTTTTCTTTTTCTGGAATGGACATTACTCCTGGCTTTTCGGAAAAAGGTTTTCCTTAACTACAAACTGGATGCTATCCGTAAAAGCCCTGTGCACAGCATGGCCCGGCTTAAAGCGGCGGTCGGTTGGGAGCAGAGGATCCATTTTCAGGAAGGGATCAAGGAGCTTTTACAATGATCATTCTGGCCGATATAAGGCGCAAATGTTCTTTTTACTTTGAGACAGTAACGTTCAAGAATCTTCTGCATACGGCCATGTCCGACGGGATATCGGCCAATGTGCTTTACCGCCTGGCACAGTTCTTCAGAAAGAACGGACTGGGGCTCATCAGTTGGGTATTGCTTGATCTGAACAAGTTCCTTAATGGCTGCATGATCGGCCGCAACGCCGAGTTCGGCCCCGGGTTTGTCCTTATGCATCCGAACGGCATTGTTATCAACGGCGGGGTAAAGGGTGGCAGTAATATTGCGATCGAGGGCGGTGTGGTGATCGGTGTCGCGCGCCAGGGCCTGCCGATCGAGCTTCCCGTCCTGGGCCATGACATTTATATTGGCGCTGGCGCCAAGATCCTTGGCGGGATCAGGATCGGCAATAATGTCAGGATCGGGGCGAACGCGGTCGTCGTGCACAATGTACCTGACGGGGCCACGGTAGTGGGCATTCCGGCAAAAGTTGTCAAGATCAGTCCTTGAAGGGATCACACATGATTTTAATACAGGCTATTTTCTGGTTCAGCGTTTTCTTTATCGGGTATTCCTATTTTATTTATCCTTTGATACTCCTTGCCCTGGGAAAATCTCGCCTGAAAGAGATCTCCGGGTCCCCGGACCCATTGCCGTCCGTTTCCATCATTGTTGCCGCCTACAATGAAGAGTCGGTGATCCGCTTGCGGATCGAGAACCTCCTGATGCTGGAATATCCCAAGGACAAGCTGGAGATCATCATCGCGTCCGACGGCTCCAGTGATAAAACAGCCGCGATCGCCAGGGAGTTTGAAGCCAAAGGTGTTGTTGTCTACGGGTATGAAGCGCGCCGCGGGAAAGTGAATGTTCTTAACGCGACCGTTCCAAAAGCCAAAGGCGATGTCATTGTTTTCAGCGATGCCAATACTTTCTTCAAGTACGACACTGTCAGCAAGCTTGTCCGGCGTTTCCAGGATAAGAAGGTCGGCTGCGTGTGCGGGCTGTTGCAGTTCACCACCGCCGCGGGAAGCACCAGCGCCCACCTGGAAAGCGTTTATTGGCGGTATGAAACATTCCTCAAGATCATGGAAGGCTCTTTTGGGGCTTTGCTGGGCGCCAACGGCGCGCTTTATGCGATCCGCAAGGAGCTTTTTTTTCAGTGCCCGCCGGATACCATCATTGAGGATTTTGTCATCCCCATGAAGATCCTGGAAAAGGGCTTTAGTGTTGTTTATGACAAAGACGCTGTTGCGCTTGAAGACGCGGCCAAGCATCTCATCCAGGAAAAGAAGCGCCGCATCAGGATAGGCGCCGGGGATTTTCAATCTATAGGATTATTGGGCTCGATGCTCAATCCTTTTCGCGGCTTCCCGGCTCTTGCATTTTGGTCGCACAAGATCCTGCGTTGGTTCACGCCGTTCTTCATGCTGTTCGCCTTCACCGCCAACGTGCTGCTGCTTGAGATGCCTTTCTTTAAAGCTGTTTTTGTTGCCCAGTGCGCCTTTTATGGACTGGCCCTGCTGGGGCAAGCGCTGAGCTGGGGCGGGATCAAGGTTAAGACATTGAACCTGTTCTATTATTTCGTTTCCATGAACCTCGCGCTTTTTCTTGGTTTCCTGAATTACATCAGCAGGACCCATACGGTCAAATGGGACAGGACGGAACGGTAATTTACCGGGCCGACACAAGGTCGGCCCCTACGCTCGACGGAAAAAAATCGTATGGTCAAAGGTGTCGTGTTACTTTTGATGATTTTTCTTATGTGCCCTGCGTCTGTCTTTGCCTATGGGGAGGAGCGCGGCCCGGTGACACTTTATGTTTCTACAGATGGCGGGTCACTGGGGGAGTGCATGCCCGAACACCCTTGCCGTGATATAGCCCAGGCCATGCAATTTGTGTTGCCCGGCGACACGATCGTGATCCGTGAGGGGGATTACCAGGGCTTCAGGCTGGAAAATGTTCACGCCACGCGTGAAAAGCCTTTGGTGATCAAAGGTGAAGGCAGGGTCAGGATCGCCCCTAACAATGAATTGCGCGACGCCCGCGACAATATCGAGATAAGCAACTGCGACTGGATCACGGTCGATAATATCCAGTCATTCGACGCCAACCGGGCCGGGATCCGGATCGACCAAAGCCATCATGTGACGGTAAGGAATTCTGTTTTTGGCAACAATACGACATGGGGTATCTTTGCCAATCAATCCAACGATCTTGTCCTGGAAAATAACGATTGTTACGGCAGTAAAAAACAGCATGGTATTTATTATTCCAACAGCGGCGATCGCCCGCTGATCCGTGGTAACAGGGTGCACGGGAATGCGGGTGCCGGGATCCATTTGAACGGGGATCTCAGCTCAGGTGAGGGGCGTGAGGTGCCTGGCGACGGCATTATCAGCGGCGCGGTCGTAGAAAATAATATTATTTTTGACAACGGCAAAGCCGGCGGCGCGGCGGTCAATTGTGACGGGATCCATGACGCGGTCATTCGGAATAATCTTATGTTCAATAATCATGCCGCCGGGATCACCTTGTTTTTGGGTGACGGGGCTTCCGGCGCGGCCAATGTCAAGGTTTACAACAACACCATTGATATGGCTGAGGATAGCCGCTGGGCGGTCGTTGTCAAGGATTCGGCCGGGCCTGTTTATATTGCGAATAATATTTTGATCAACCGGCGGCAAGGCCGGGGGGCTTTGGCCATCGGCGCGTCGGAATCCATGCCCAGCGTGATGGAGCGGGTGGGGATCATCGGTACGAACAAGGATCTTGAACATACCTATAGTGATCATAATGTTTTTGGCGGTGAACGCGGTATTGCCACCCTCAACGAGGGTGAATCACGGCTTTCCCTGGGTGATTGGCAGAAGAAGCAGGATCGGGATTCGATCTTTGTGCCGCTGGACAAATTGTTCATTGATCCCGCGCACGGGAATTATCATCTTTCGCCGGAGTCGCCGGCAGTTGGGCGGGGGGTGGTGGTGCCCGAGGTTGATCAGGATATTGAAGGTAAAGTCCGTTCCCAGGGGCATGGGGTTGACGCCGGAGCGTATGAGGGGCATTGACGCATGTTGAATAATATTCATCTTTGGATCGGGGCGTATCTGCGGCAAAGGGTGACGCGATGCCCCCTCCCCCTACCTCCTCCCACAAAGGGAGGGGGATCGACGACCCACATTATTTTTTCCATCGTGGATCATTTTGAGCCGCGCTGGGGGGGTGTGGCGCGTGACACGGAGATCGAACGGACAGAACGCTTTCTTTCTTCTTATGGGGCGCTGGTCCAGAAGCACAGGGATCCATCGGGTGTTCCGCCGAAATATTCTTTTTTTTATCCGATCGACGAGTACACCAAAGAATGCGTTGATCGCGTGGCCGATTTCTGCCGCAAGGGGTTTGGCGAGGTCGAAGTTCATTTGCACCATAAGGACGACACCGAAGCCACCCTGCGCCAGAAGCTTTTGCACGCCGTTGATGTTTACACAAGCCACGGGCTTTTGAACACACATAAAAAGACCGGGCTGACGCAATATGGTTTTATTCACGGGAACTGGTCCTTGTGCAATTCCCGTGCCGACGGGAAGTGGTGCGGGGTGAACGAGGAGCTCAGGGTCCTTCGGGAGACCGGCTGTTACGCGGACTTCACATTGCCATCAGCCCCATCGGATACGCAGACGTCAAAGATCAACAGCATTTATTACGCGAAAAACACAACCGCTCCGCGATCCCATGACAGGGGCGTGGATGTTGCGGCGGGGAAGGCGCCTTCAGGGGACCTGATGATCATCCAGGGGCCGCTCATGCTCAACTGGCACGACAGGAAGATCGAGAATGGCGCCCTGATGGGCAATAACCCTGTGACGCCCCGGCGGGTCCGTCTTTGGGTGGACGCGGGCGTCCATGTGGCGGGGCGGCCGCAGTGGCTTTTTATCAAGATCCATAATCATGGGTGCCAGGGCGATCATTTGACCGACGGGTTCTTTGATGGCCTTGACCGGATGTTCACTCACCTGGAAAAAGGCTACAATGACGGCAAGAATTTCCGGCTTCATTATGTGACATCACGGGAAATGTACAACATGATCAGGGCAGCGGAAGAGGGCAAGGACGGCGACCCGTCGCAATATCGGGACCACGTGCTCCTGTCCAATGTAAAGAAGACTTAATGTCAAACAAGCCCAATAAAATATTTGTCCCGTCTGTCCAGGTCCTGTATCTGATCTTCCTGTGCGCCTTATGGGCCATCCCTGTCTGGCCCCGGGGGCTGTGGTGGCTCTCTGACTTGATCGTGATCTTGCCGGTGTGGGTTTTGTTCATCCCTCCGGCTCTTTCTTTTTTAATGTCGATCAGGTCGAAAGACATGAAGGGGATCGTTATTAACATCATTTGTTGTGCGGTTATTTTCTTCGGCATTATGGGATATAACATTATTTTGCCGGATATGGCGCAACCTTCCGCCACAGCCCCCTTTTCTTTAAAGGTGATCACAGCCAACATGGGTAACGTTACAAACCTGGATGATTTTTTTCGTATGGTGGCACAGGAAGATCCGGATGTGATCGTATTTCAGGAATTTTCTCCGGAGCTTCAAGAACCCTTGGACTCAGGGTTCATGGGCAGCGGATGGGATATAAAGATCGAACATGGACTGGCATTGGCAAGTCGTCTGAAGATCCGTTCCATGGATCTCAATGAGCGGCCTCCTTTTGGAGCTGGACGGGGGCGTATGGCTACCTATGAACTGGAGACCCCGGTGGGCCTTGTTTACATTTTAGACGTGCATCTGGGGACCCTGCGCGAAGGTGTCGAGGCGGTCATGGAACGCAGTTTCGATGCCATAAAAGAAATGCAGCGGGTTACCGACCAACAGGAAAATCAATCGCTGATAGCGGCGAGTGTTGCCTGTGACTTGAAGCCTCTGATTGTAGCGGGCGATTTCAACATGCCGGAGTCAAGCCCGATCTTCAGGGCCTACTGGTCGAAGTATGGCGATGCGTTCGATGAAAAAGGCGCTGGCTTTGGGTTTACCAAGCACACACGCTGGTATGGGGTGCGCATTGACCGTATTGTCCACGACAGGAATTGGCGGGCGTTGGAAGCCCGGGTCGGCCCGGATATCGGCAGTGACCATTCCCCCGTCATCGCCCGCCTTGTTTTTACCGGGAAAGCAGTTCCTTTGGCTGATCCGCAGAAAACAGCCCCTAATGCGGGTGGCAAGGTTGCCGCGATGGTGCCTCTCGCACAGATGGAGACCTCGGGGACGTTCCCTGACTGGGATTTGGAGCGATTCTCCATGATCAGTTTCGGTTATATCATCCCTCAGGGTGCGACTGTGGCCATGGGTGTCAAGACAGCCTGGGGCGACTGGATATGCCTGGGCGGCACGGGGACGGATCAATGTCCCGCGGCTACGATGGTGCCCGATAAAACAGTTTTCATTAACGATGGCATGCGGCATGCGGTCAAGATCAATGTCAGGTCAGGCGTGCAGGGCGTCCTGCCCATGGTGAAGTTGTTGACGGGATACCAGTTCTTTGGGTCTGGCAAGCTTTCAGCCAGCAACCCGCTTGTGATAGATCATTTGAAGATTTTTGCACGAGATGGTAAGCTTAATAATTCAATGGAGGCAAAATGAAAAAACCAGGTGCTTTAGGATTGTGGGTGATCGCCGCGCTTGTGGTACTGGCATACATCCCTGCCTTTGACTGGATGATCAACCGCTGGTCAGCCCAGGACACCTATTACGGCCACGGGTTCCTGGTGCCGTTCATCAGTGCCTATATCGTATGGCTCAAAAGGAATAAATTAAAAGCGATCCCCCTTAACCCGACGGGCCTGGGCTGGCCGGTGCTGGTTTCGGGGGTTGTTATCTTTATGCTGAGCGCGGTCTGGCGGGTGTATTTTTCATCGGCTTTTTCACTTTTATTTGTCCTCATTGGGCTGATCCTCCTGTTCGCAGGGAAAGAGCACCTGAAAACCCTGACGTTCCCGCTGACGTTCTTGCTGTTCATGATCCCTTTGCCGCTGGTCGCCATTTCCGGGATCAGTTTCAAGCTCAAGATCCTGGCTTCGCAGATTTCAATGGTCCTCATTAATATGCTCGGTGTGCCGGCGATCCGCGAGGGCAGTGTGATCAAGACCATGCACGCGTATGTTGTTGTTGAAGACCCGTGCTCGGGCATCCGTTCGCTCATCTCCCTTATCGCGGTGGGTGCTTTGATGGCCTATTTCAGCCGCCTGTCCAGAGTTCGAAAAACGATCCTTTTCTTGTCGTCGATCCCCATTGCGGTGGCCACGAACGTCATCCGTATCACCGTGGTTTCCCTGGCCAGTGAAATATACGGCATGGAATTCGCCACGGGCAAGTTCCATGATTTTATGGGAATGATGGTATTTGTCCTGGCGTTTTTGGGGCTGATGCTTGTGGCCAATATGCTGGAATAGTGTAGTACAACAATTCCGGGCGGACATAAAGTCCGCCCCTGCGCTAATAGGTAAGTTTTCAGGAGTCTTGCATGAACCGTTTGACCTACACCATCGTCGTCGTGATCTTTGTTATCGCTGCTGCCGTCAGCCTTTCGTCCTATCTCCCGACACGTTTTGACACCAAAGACGCGGTGCAGGTGTCCTTTCTCCCCATGACGATCGGCTCCTGGAAGGGGAAGGATGTGCCGCTGACAAAGCGCGATTATGAGATCCTTGAAACCACGAACCTTATCATGCGCCAATACACCAATCCGGGCGGCGGCTCCGTGCTGCTTTATATCGTTTATTCCGGGGATAACCGCAAGGTGTCGCACCCGCCGGAAGTGTGCTACATGGGCAGCGGCGCGACCATTGCGCAAAAAGCGGTCATCAATGTGACGCCGGAGATCCAGGCCAACAAGCTTGTGACGGAAATGCCGGGCGGCGGCCGTGAATTTGTGGCGTATTGGTATAAGGCCGGGGCACTGAATACCCCTAAATACTTTACCCAGCAGTTAAAGATAGCTTTTCATCGTACGTTCGGGCAAAAAACCTCGGCGGCTTTGATCCGGATCTCCACAGAGATCAAGGGTGAAAAGGAAAAAGCTGCTGAAGATCTGATCCAGAGGTTTTGCGCTCAAATGGTGCCTTTGTTGCCAAAGTACGTCCCTTAATGAGGTGCGGGGGCATTCGGTCCGGAATGATGCCGATATGCTTAAAATGTTGATTTCTGTCAACATTAGGGTGTTGAAGGTTTGGGAGGTGATCCGGGAATGCGGCCTCCGACAATAGTATTTTCTATCTAAGTTATTTATTTTGAGTATCTTTAGTGCTCTGCATAAAAAAAGTTGGTGCTTTCTGCATGTTGGCATGATATTCGCTTGCTTTAATAGTACGAGCAAGGTTGTTCCGCCTTCGGATAGAATTAGCAAAGGCGAATAACTAAAACGTTAAAATGCTAATTGTGGTTGGAAAACTTCTAGGAAGTTCTCTCAAACCAAACTCCCGTTAAATTATAGAAAGAAGCAAGTTTTATAAAAACCTTAAAATTTACACAGAGAATGTCATTTTATACCATTCTTATCGGATTCTTATTGTTTTGTTCATTTCCTGTGGCTCAGGCAGGGGTGGTTGTTTCCAACCCTGATCAGGCCGTGGTGTCAATGAACAAACTGGACGACCTGAAGGTTGCGGCCTCTTCTATAGATGCTGATGCCAAAGGCCCTGTCCAACCGGTAAAATCACATGCCCCGGAGCCTTCAACCCTGGCTTTATTGTTCAGCGGTATTTTGGGGGTTATTGTCAGGGTCGCCCGCAAGAGTTTTGCAGTATTCAAGCGCGGGATGGATTATGTGATCGCATTATCAGTCCTTGTTTTTGCAGCGCCGTTGATGGCATTTGTTGCGCTGCTGGTCAAGGTTACTTCAGCCGGGCCTGTCATTTATAGCCAGACACGCGTTGGCAAGGGCGGCAAGACGTTCCGTATTTACAAATTCCGCACCATGCGCGTTGACGCGGAAAAAGGTACCGGCGCTGTGTGGGCCCAGAAGAACGACCCGCGCCTGACACCGATCGGCGGGTTTTTGCGCAAGTGCCATCTGGATGAACTGCCCCAGGTGTTCAATGTCCTCAAGGGCGATATGAGCATTGTCGGCCCGCGTCCTGAAAGGCCCGAGATCGTCAAGGACCTGAAACTTGTTATTTCCGATTATGACAAACGCCTGCAGATCAAGCCCGGGATCACGGGCCTGGCGCAGGTCATGAACAGATACGACGAAACGATCTCTGATGTCCGCAAGAAGGTCAAGTATGACATTCTCTATATCAAGAAGATGTGCTGGCTGGTCGAGATGCGTGTTTTGGCGTTGACGTGCGTTGTGATGCTAACAGGTAAAGGTGCCAGATAGGAGAAACAATGACTAAGTTGATCTATAAAAACATAATGATGCTGTTTGTTGCCGCCGGATTGATGCTTGTTCCGGACTTGGCGCACGCCTTCTCGATCAATGTTGACGGGAATTTGAGCGAATGGGGTGTTACCCCGGGAGCCTGGTCGACCGTGGGCGGGGTCAGGGTTAATAATTCCGACTGGTTGCCTAATGCAGGGATCTTGTCTACTGTAGAAGATTCTGATCCGGCGGGTACGGGGTATTTGAACCCTGGTTGGGGCGGACAGCCTTTTGATGCCGAGGCCCTGTATGCCACGTACGATAGCACGAATCTGTATTTTGCCATTGCGACCGGCAAGTCACCTGATCTGGTGAGCGGTTACAGGCCCGGAGACATTGCGTTTGATTTTGGCCAGAATGGTTCGTATGAATATGGTATTAAGACCACGGGTGCTGATCAGGGCGGTGCTTATTCGGCCAAGACCTGGGCGCAGGGGTTGTGGAATACGTATGATGTCACGGAAATGACCGCTGTGAACAATTCTCTGGGTCCCAACGTGCCCCTGGTGTATAACAACACCTCCTATGGTTCCGATATCAGCGGGAATCATTATGTCATCGAGGGCTATATTCCCATCAGTTATTTTGGTGCTAATTGGGGTACGCCGTTCACCATGAGCTGGACACAGACCTGCGGGAATGATGTCATCCAGCTTAATGTTGCGCCGTCTCCGGCACCGGAGCCGTCGACCATGGTTTTGTTCGGGATCGGCCTTGTCGGGTTGATGATGGTGCGTAGAAAGATAGCATTGGCTTAAGCCGTACAGTGAGTGCGGATAGAGTGAGAATAAAATAAAAACACGTAAGGGGGTGAAGAAATGAAGAAGATTGTTATGGTAACATTGGTAGGGTTGTTTCTCGCGGGAACAGCATCAACAGCAGGCGCTGTGACGCTGACTCCTGGTTTAAACGCTGTCATCAGTGGCGTTGCCAGTTTGCCGGCATATGATACAGTCGTTACTTCCGTATCCAATCCGTATACTTTTTCGTATACCGGAATGACCGGAACTGTATCTGAGACTGTTTATCAGAATAGCACTGGGTTGTTGTTTACCTATACTATTAAGAGAGCAGCTGACGCTGTCAATGACGCTGTTGCAAGGTTGTCACTTACAGGATTTTCCGCTTTTTCTGTAAACGCTGACTATGTGGCAGGAACTGGCATTGATGCGATCATGGCTACCCGTTCTGGTAATGGGGACACCGTAGGGTTTACCCTCGCGGGCGTCACAACAGGCACGCAAACAGACCTTCTGTGGATCCAAACGAATGCGCAGTATTACACGCCTACGATTGGACTTTTGCAGGATGGTGGTCAGGCCGAAGTGGGTCTTGTCGGGCCGACAGCAACACCTGAGCCTGGTACAGTAGCGCTGTTCAGCACAGGTCTATTAGGGTTAATGGGTTTCAGAAGGAAGAGGACCGTCTAATTCTTTTTGAATACTTGTTCATTTAGTCCTTCTAGAAGGCAGTACCGCATGCAAAAAAGGGACAGGTCAGAAATGGCCTGTCTCTTTTTTTTTGTGCTTTCTTTTGGTATATGTTATACTTTCTTCACTCAGGACTACACGGAAGAGATGTGTTTGGATGTGTTTAAGTAGGACAGTCCATGAAAGGGCTAGACATTATGGTTGAAAAAAGATCGGGCTTTGATACCTTCAGAAGGTCATATGCTTATGCAGCGAGAGCTTTGAAGGGGGATCCGGCTGTTTTTCTGCCATTTTTGATCTTTGCGGGCATTGAGTTTATCAGCCTTATCGGGCTTTATCTGGCGCCGCAAGCCCCGTTCCGTTCTGTGCTGGGGCCGATCATTACCACCTTCTGGGGTAAGCAGTACCTCCATTATCCCGGAAATTTCTTTCTCTTGCCTAAATTGGCCAACCTCGCGCGCATGGTGTTGTCTGTGGTTGTGGGGTCTTTGTTGACCGGGATCGCGGTGGCGCTTCTTTACAAAAAGCCAGTGTTAACAGCGTTGAGGAAGTATGCCCATTTTCTCGTTGTGATCTTTTTGCTTCTTTTTATTTTTTACATGACCAACAGGCAGATCCACATCTTTTTGGTGAAATATTTTTCAGCGGGACATAAAAATCTTTTGATGGTGGGCGCTAATATGTGGCTGGGGCCGGTCAGTATCGCGATAAGCCAGCTGTTGGCTCTGATCATGCAGTCATTGCTTGCTTATGCCATCCCGGTCCTGATCCTGACCGATGCCAAATTTCCCGGAGCCATAGGAAGGTCGGTGGTGTGCTTTTTCCGTAATCCGCTGATCACACTTTGCCTGGTCGGGTTCCCGATGCTGATCGCGTTACCGCTGATCTTTATTAATTATAACAGCGTGTTCCTGATGGACACATTCATGCCTGAAATTGTGCTGTGGGTCGGGGTGCTCGGGGTCGTGATCAATTCCCTCGTTATTGATCCGCTGGTCACCCTTTCAACCGCCGCGTTTTATGTGGAGAAAGAGAGCAACACATGAGACCCTTATCATTCCCTGTATTCCTTGCGGTTTGTATCTTGATGGCGGGTTGCGGCAACGGCCACGACCAGTACTCCCTGGAGCGCGGATTTTTTGCTGTCCAGAAGAAAGCACAGGCCATTATTAACAATCCAGAAGCAACGCCGCCTGCAGAATTAAAGAACGTGGTCGACGCCCTTACGGGTTTTACGAAAACGGATCCTGGAAAAAAGGTGGCTGTTGACGCAAGGTTCATGATCGCAAGGCTTTACCTGGCGAAGAAGGAATACACCAAGGTCCGGGAAACCCTTGCCGGGGTTAGGTCGGCGTATGCGAAAGTCGGGCCGGTCTGCGCTGAAGCGATGTTCATGGACGGGCTGGCCTGGGAGGATCAGGGCGAATGGGATCGGGCGCTCACGAAGTACCAGGAGATCATGAACAGGTATCCCACGACACCTCGCGCCATTGAGCTCCCTATTTATATCGCCATGCACTACAAGGAAAAATTAAAGCCCGACAAGATGATCGAGGCGTTCCATGCGGCAGAGGTTTATTACGCGGTGCTCGCGGAAAAATACCCGCGATCCCAGATGGGTTACAAATGCAGGGTGATGACCGCCCAGGTCCAGGCCGAGCTGAAGGAATGGCCGGATGTGATCAAGACACTTGAAACTACGATCGCGGAGTTCAAGGGGAATGTTCCGGTTGTCTCGATCAGGCTTGATATCGCCAACATTTACGGCACCAAGATGAATGATAAAGCCACGGCGCGGACCCTCCTTCAGAAGATCATTGACGAGGATCCGAAAGCGCCTTCCGCCAACGTCGCCCGTGCGATGCTGGATAACCTTTCCAAAGAGAAGCCATGAACGAAAAAGATATCTTTGATGACGGCAAGACCTTCCTTACCTCGACGCTCCAGCGCATGATCCTCGTGCTGAAGGCGTCATCGGGGTCGCTGTTCCTTTTCAACCAGCGCGACAATGAACTGGTGCTCAGCGCCTACTACAACGCCAAGGGCTTTGTCCTCACGGATATCAAGAAACAGATCGGCGAAGGCGTGGCGGGCTCGGTGCTCAAGATCCGCCGCGCGATCCTGGTCCACGACATTGACAAGGACCCGCGTTTCAACAGCAACGGCTTTGAGCATTATCACGGCAAGTCCTTCATCTCCATCCCGCTTTTTTGCAACGATGAATTGATCGGCCTGATCAATATCACGGACAAGGTGTCCGGCGAGCCGTTCACCGAGGAAGACCTCGCGTTCGCCGACAACGAGCTCAAGCACCAATTGCACCGCCTGGCCGACCAGCGCGCCATCATTGAGGAAAACCAGTGCCTGCGCGACAAGATCGCCAAGGCCTCGCGCGGGAAGTTCCAGAACATTACCGGGAAACACCCCCGGATGCTGAAGATCTATTCGCTCATCGAAGCCGTCGCGTCCACACGGGCCACGGTGCTCATCAACGGTGAAAGCGGGACGGGGAAAAGGCTGGCCGCCCACGCGATCCATAATTGCAATCCCGAGGAACGCAAGAAGCCTTTTGTTGAGGTCAGCTGCGGGGCGTTGACCGAAACGCTGCTCGACAGCGAGCTTTTCGGCCATGTGAAGGGGGCTTTTACCGGCGCTTTCCGTGACCGCAGCGGGCGTTTCGAGATGGCAGACAAGGGCACGATTTTTCTCGACGAGATCGATTCCTTCACGCTGCCCATGCAGGTGAAACTGCTGCGTGTCCTGCAGGACGGCGAGTTCGAACGGGTGGGCGACGGCAAGACCATCAAGGTCGACATCCGCATCATTGCCGCGACGAACCAGAACCTGCAGAAACTCATCGAGCAGGGGAAATTCCGCAAGGACCTCTATTATCGCCTTAATATCATCAATATCGAATTGCCGCCGTTGCGCGAGCGCGTCTCGGATATACCTCTGCTTGTCCACGACCTTATCATCAAGCACGCGAAGCAGCTTGGCAAGGATGTCCGTTCCGTGTCGGCGGAGACCCTGGAACGCCTGAAGCGCTACCCCTGGCCGGGCAATATCCGTGAACTGGAGAACGTGATCGAGCGGGCCGTCATCCTGTCCCAGGGCCCGGTCCTTGAACTGCACGACATGCCGGACCATTTCCATAATGTGGAACCATCGATCCATGTCGACGCGGAATTGTTCCCCGATGTGCCCGATGACAAGCTGCGTTCCGTCGCCAGGGATTCCGAGTACAGGCATATCCTGGACGCTTTGAACGTCGCTGAAGGCAGCCGTTCCAAGGCCGCTGAGCGCCTGGGCATCGACCGCACCACGCTCTACAAGAAAATGGTCAATCACGGGATGATCAAGGTCAAGAGGAGCCGCACCGCGAAGGCGTCAATGTTCCCGGCGGAGGCTTGAGGCGGGGAGCTTCAGTTCTTCACGGTATTTGGCCACGGTGCGCCGGGCGATCCTGATCGCGTTCTCCTTCAGCAGTATTCCCGCCAGGTCTTCATCACTCAGAGGTTGTTTCCTGTCTTCACCCTCGATCAGTTCCTTGATCCTGTCTTTGCACAGGTTGGAGGGGGTGAGGGTGCCGTCGTCCTGTTTTATCCCGCTGGTAAAGAACTCTTTCAGGGCGATGATCCCCTGCGGGGTTTCGGCGTACTTGTTCATGATGATGCGGTAGACCGTGGATTCATGCATGCTGATCTTTTCAGCGACTTCCCTGCAGCTCAGGGGTTTCATGTTGGCGAGCCCGTTGAGAAGAGCGTCTTTCTGGATGTCGGTAAGGACCTCCAGGACTTTGCGCAGCGTGCCGTGGCGGCGTGAGATCGCCCGCAGGAGTTCGAGCGCTTCCTGCAGTTTTTCCTTTAAATATTCCCTGGTCTCGGGTGGGAGGTTCTCGTTCTTCAGGATCTGGCGGTATTCTTCGTTGATGTAGAGCGACGGCAGGTTCTCCTGGTTGATGAATATCTCCAGCGCGCCGTCTTTCTCGTCGATGAAGATGTCAGGCATCACGGTCTGGTTGTGCCCCGGAGAATAGTTCTGGCCGGGCCTGGGGTTCATGGCCGTGAGCTTTGCGACGCAGAGTTCAATGTTGGCAACGGACGTTCCCAGGTCCTTCGCGATCTGCGAGAACTTCCGCTTGGCCACGTCATCCAGGTGGCGTTCGATAACAGGCTGCAGCAGAGGGTCGTTGTCGTTGCGGGTGTTGCACTGGATCAGGAGGCATTCCCGGATGTCGCGCGCGCCGACTCCCGCCGGCTCGAAGGTCTGGATCAATTTCAGGATGGTTTCCACATTGCCGGTGGGCAAAGACAGGGTCTCGCTGATCTCGGCGAGGCTTGCTTTCAGGTAGCCGTCGTCATCGATATTCCCGATGATCTCCTGGCCGGTCTTCATTTCTTCCGGGGTCAGGGGCGATACCGCCAGCTGGCGCAGGAGCACTTCCTGCAGGGACGGTGCTTTTATCAGCAAAGCAAAGGGATCAATGTCGTCTTCGGGCGCAGCCTTGCCGGAATTCCCTGAGTGGCGTGAGGCGTGCCGCACGGAAGGCGCGGCCCCGGAATCTTCCAGGAAGGGGTTGTTCTCCAGCTCCTCGTTGAGCAAGCCGTTAAGGGCCGCCAGAGGCAGGCTGAGGATCTTCAATGATTGTTTGAGCTCCGGGACCATGAGTTTCCGGAGTTCGGTCTTTTGGGATAAATTCATAGGGTTTCCTTCTACACAACTATAGCTCATGAGAGGCTAAAAAAACAAGGTGTTACCCGATCTGTTTCAATTTTACAACACCGCGCAAGTTCCCGGGATATTGTGGTATTATTATAAGAAAAATTGAAGGGAGCATCACGTGACGCAGGTGAATAAACCGCGGGGATCAAAGGTTGTCAAGGATCCGGACAGTATCGCTGACCCGGCCGCACTGGTCGGGATGTTCGATCATTTCAAGGTTGTTTCCGTGACCGATTTCGGCGCTTTTCTGGACTGGGGTTTTTCCAAGGACCTTTTTGTCCCCTGGGTCGAACAGCAGCGCAAGATGCGCGAAGGTGAATCCTATATCGTTTACATTTATTGCGATGACAAGGGCCGCTTCGCGGGGTCGTCCAAACTGGAGAAGCACCTCGTCGATGTCCCTGTCGATATCAGGATCGGCGACACGGTCGACCTGCTGATCTGCGAGGCGACGCCGCTGGGGTACAAGGCCATCGTCAACAATGCTTACCGGGGCCTGCTTTACAAGCAGGAAGTGTTCCAGCCCCTGAAATACGGGCAGAGGACCTCGGGCCTGGTCACCAAGATCAGGGAAGACGGCAAGATCGACCTGGCCCTGCAGAAAACGGGGTACCAGCCGGTGAGCGATCTTTCGAAAAAGATCCTGGACCATCTGCAGGCGTCCGGCGGCTCAAGCCCTCTGACGGATAAAACTCCGCCGGAGGAGATCTACCGTTTGTTCGGCATCAGTAAAAAGAAATTCAAGATGGCCATTGGCCTTTTGTATAAAGAACGCCAGATCACGATCGAACCCTTGGGCATCAAACGCGCGGCACCTGCTGCGCCGACGGTTGCTGCGCTGAAGCCGTCCTTGCCTGAGAAAAAAATACAGGGACCGGGGGGCACAAAACCGGTCTTCCCTGCGCAGAAGGCGCGCGGGAGGGCTTTAAGGTGATCGTTGTTGACGGCTCACGGAGCGGCTTGCGGATAGGCTTCGCCGCGCAGAGTTCGGGCTTTTTCTAATAGGAAAGGAAAGCCCTTCACAATGCGCGGCTGCGCATATCCTCCAGCCGCTTTCTACGCAGGGGGATCCTTGCGAAGTTTTTGGAGGTTGTATGGAAACTATGTTCGCTACGGCGGCGCTTTGGTTGGGGCTTGCGGTCCTGGCCGCTGTTATCGCGTATCACTTGAAGATGTCCATCGCTTTGGTGGAGATATGCCTTGGCGTCGTTGCGGCGGCGGCCATGGGGCATTTTTTCGGGCCTGACGCGCTGGGCAATAATGCCGAGTGGCTGCGTTTTCTGGCGTCGACGGGCGCGGTGCTCTTGACGTTCCTCGCCGGCGCCGAACTTGATCCGCGTGTCATGCGCGCAAAATTGGGCGAGGTCAGCACTGTCGGTATTGTTGGTTTTTTAGCGCCTTTCCTGGGCTGCGCGGCGGTGGCGTATTTTATCCTTCACTGGGATGCCCGGGCCAGCTGGCTTGCCGGGCTTGTCCTGTCCACCACATCCATGGCGGTGATCTATTCGGTGATGGTCGAGACCGGCCTCAACAAGACCGAGTTCGGCAAGGGGATCCTGGGGGCGTCGTGCGTCAATGACCTCGGGTCGGTCCTGGTGCTGGGGATCCTCTTCGCGCCTTTCACGTACAAAACGGCCGTCTTTATCAGTGCGGCCGTGGCCGGCCTTGCCGCATTCCCGTGGGTCACGGCGCTGCTGACGAGGGTCTATGGCCAAAGGACCGCGGCGGTCAGGGTCAAGTGGCTGATGTTCGTCCTTTTCGGGCTGGGGGCGCTGGCGTACTGGGCCGGGAGCGAGGCGGTGGTGCCCGCGTATATCGCGGGGATACTCCTGGCTGAATTCGCGGCGCGCGAGGAACACTGGGTCCGGCGCCTGCGGACGCTGACGGTCGGGTTCCTCACACCGTTCTATTTCCTGCGCGCAGGGACGCTCGTTTCGCTCAAGGCCCTGGCGGCCGCTCCGGGTGTCCTGGTATGCCTGCTGGCCGGGAAGGTCGTCTCCAAGATATTCGGGATCTATCCTGTCATTGCCGGTTTTCGCCGGGAATGTTCGGAGCGCTGGTTTTACACGCTCATGATGTCCACGGGGCTCACGTTCGGGACGATCGCGGCGCTATACGGGCTTGCCCACGGCATCGTGACGCGGGAACAGTATTCACTCCTGGTCGCGGCGGTCATTGCCAGCGCTGTTGTCCCGACTTTGATCGCGACGTCCGTTTATCTGCCCCGGCATCTTCTTGCCGGCGCCCCTTCCAGTCCCGGGGCATCATCCGGTGCTGTGGATGAGGGATGAGCCGGGCCTGAAAGACGCTTCGACCGCTCTTTTCTCCCTATATATTTCAACTTGACGAAAAATAGGGTGTGGGATATACTATCGGACTCTGTGAGGAAAAGGTGTTTCACAGGGCGGTTTTCTGCCATGTGCTGCGCTGTTTTTACGACGGAGACAAGAGCTGGAGTATTATGCCGGAATTGCGGACGATCATCCTGGCTGCGGGCAAAGGCCAGCGGTTCAGATCGGAAAAGCCGAAAGTTTTGCATCAATTGGCCGGAAAGCCTGTCCTGCATTATGTGCTGGATGTCGCGCAGGCGCTGGGTTCTTTGAGAACATACGTTGTGGCCGGGCATAAGGCCGAGCTCGTGGCCAAGTCCGTCGGCGATCGTGCCACGGTCGTCCTGCAGAAAGAACAGCTGGGCACCGCGCACGCGGTCCGCTGCTGCGCGCAGCACTTCAGCCATGTGAAGGGCGAAGTCCTTGTGATGTGCGGAGATACGCCGCTGCTCGACAAGGCCGTCATCCGCAGGCTTGTCGCGGCGCATCGCAGGAACGGCAATGCCGCTACGGTCCTGACCACGCAGCTTGAGGACGCCTCGGGATATGGCCGCGTGATCCGTGATGCCGGCGGCAAGTTCGCGGCGATCCGTGAGCACAAGGATTGTACCGCCGATGAGCTCAAGGTCCGCGAGATCAATACCGGCGTTTATTGTTTTGACGCGTCGAAGCTTTTCGCCTCGATCCACGAGATCAAGCAGAACGCGAAGAAAAAAGAATTTTATCTGACGGATATCATCGAACTTTTCCTGGCGCAGGGCGGCAAGGTCGGTGCTTTTCTCAGCGATGACTGGACCGCGAACCTCGGGCTTAATACCCGCGCGGAACTGGCGCAGGCCGAACAGATCCGGCGCGCGAAGGTGATCGGACGTTTGATGGCGGGAGGGGTTACGATCGTTGATCCCGCCACGACATATATTGAGGATGATGTGGTGATCGGGCAGGACACGGTGATCTACCCCTGCACGTATATCCACACCGGTGTCCGCATCGGGCGTGACTGTTCCGTGGGGCCGTTCGCGCGGCTGAGGCCCGGCACGAAGCTTGGCCGGGGCGTGTGCATCGGGAATTTTGCCGAAGTCTCGCGTTCCGTGCTTGGTGACGGCGCGATGATGAAACATTTCAGTTTTCTGGGTGATGCCGAGGTCGGGGCGGGCGCCAATATCGGCGCGGGTGCCGTGACCGCGAATTACGACGGGAAGAACAAGAACAAGACGAAGATCGGCAAGCGCGCTTTCATCGGGTGCGACGCGGTCCTCGTCGCACCGGTATCGGTGGGTGATGGCGCTGTGGCCGGCGCGGGCAGTGTCGTGACGCCGTCCCGGGGTATCCCGGCCGGCATGGTCGGTGTCGGTGTCCCGGCAAGGGTGATAAAAAAGGCAACTAAACATGAGTGAGATCTGCGTTATATCAGGCAATGCGAACCAGGAACTCGCGCAGAAAATATGCGCGTGCCTCGATACGCCGCTGGCAGAGGTCCTGTGCGGCCGTTTCAGCGAGGGCGAGATCCGTATCCAGATCGTCGAAAATGTGCGCGGCAAGGACCTGTTCATTGTCCAGCCGACGTGCCCGCCGACGAATGATAATCTGATGGAGCTGTTGATCCTGATCGACGCGGCCCGCCGCGCTTCGGCCAAGCGGATCACCGCGGTCGTCCCGTTCTACGGGTACGCACGCCAGGACCGCAAGGACCAGCCGCGCGTGCCGATCACGGCCAAGCTTGTGGCGAACCTCATGACCGCCGCGGGTGTCGACCGTTTGCTGTGCATGGACCTTCACGCCAGCCAGATCCAGGGGTTCTTTGATATCCCGGTCGACCACCTTTACGCGATCAATACGCTGAGCGAATATTTCGAGCAGATGAACATCAAGAACCTTGTGGTCGTTTCTCCGGATGTCGGCGGCATCCGCATGGCGCGCGCGTATGCCAAGCGCCTGGGGGCGGGGCTGGCGATCATCGACAAACGCCGCAATTCCCCCGAAGAGACCGAGGTCATGAACATCCTCGGCAAGGTGAAGGGCAAGAACGCGGTCCTGGTCGACGACCTGGTCGCCACGGGCGGGTCGCTCGTCGAGGCTGTCCATGCGCTCAAAGAGGTCGGCGTCGACAAGGTTTACGCCGCGGTCAGCCACGGCGTCCTCTCGGGGTCGGCCGTCGAAAAACTGAACGCCTGCAAGGACCTCGAGGAGCTCATCATGACCGACAGCATCCCGTTGAGCAAAGCAAAACGTGTTTCCAAGATCAAGCAGTTGACCGTCGCGCCGCTTTTGGCCGAGGCGATCAAGCGTATCCACAATGAACAGTCGATCAGTTGCCTGTTCGAAGTAAAAAATTAACAAAGGCGGTTAGGTGTTATGGAACAGATTGAATTGAGTGTTGAAACAAGGAATATCAAAGGCAGCGGGGCAGTCAGCCGCTTGCGCAAAAAGGGCATCCTCCCGGCTGTCATTTACGGTGAAGGCGACGCGCCCCAGACGGTGCAGCTTGCCGCGAAGGATTTTGACAAGATCATCCGCCATCATGAGGCCGCCAGCGTCATTTATCACCTGCAGATCCTCGAAGCGGGGAAAAAGCAGAAAGAGCTCATGGCGCTCATCAAGGAGGTCCAGCATGATCCGGTGAGCGATTTCGTCACGCACCTCGACTTCCTGCACATCTCGATGGACAAGGAAATTGCCATCAAGGTGCCGGTGGTCCTCAAGGGTACGGCGATCGGCCTCAAGAAAGAAGGTTCCACGCTCGAGCATCTGTTGCGCGAGCTTGAGATCATCTGTCTGCCGAAGAATATCCCGAACCATTTTGAAGTGGACGTTACGAAGGTTGACACGCATGTGTCGATCCACGTGCGCGACCTGGCCCTTCCGCAGGGCGTGCGCACGAAGGTCGATCCTGACGCGGTCATTGTTACGCTCACGTTCGCGACCCGCGAGGTCGAGGCAGCGCCTGCGGATGCTTCCGCGCCGACGCCCGAGCTTGAGGTCATCAAGGAAAAACCGAAGGATGCGGCTGCACCGGGTGCCGCGCCTGCGGCGGGTGCCAAGGCGGCAGCAGCGCCTGCGGCAAAACCTGACGCGAAGAAGTGAGAACGCGTTTGATCGTCGGCCTCGGGAATCCGGGCCGGCAGTACGAAAGAACTCGGCACAACTGCGGTTTTATGGCCGTCGAGAAATTGGCAGGCCTGGCAGGGGCCGCGTTCAGGAAGTGCCGTTACGCTGCGGCGCTGGTGGCTGAAACGCGCGAAGGGGACCAGCGGACGCTTTTTGCGCTGCCTCAGACGTTCATGAACGATTCGGGGCTCGCGCTCCGCGATATGGCAGCATTTGACAAGGTGGCGCTGGACGATGTGCTGGTGGTGTGCGACGAGTTGAGGATCGGCATCGGACAGATGAGGCTCAGGCTCGACGGGTCGGACGCGGGGCATAACGGCCTCAAGTCCATCGCGGCGCACCTGGGTACAGAACGTTACGCGAGGCTCAGGATCGGCATCGGTCCTTTGAAGGCGATGCCCGCGGCGGATGATCAGAGGGATTTCGTGCTCGGAGCATTCAGCGCGGCGGAAATGAAGATAATCGGAAATGTTCTGGAAAGCGCGTGTGATTGCTGCCGTTTATGGCTCACGGGCGATACGGCCAGGGCAATGACACTGTATAACAAAAGGAAGGGCGATGAATAAGTACGAAATGATCTACATTGTGGACTCACGCTTGTCCGACGGGGACAAGGGCGAGGTGGCCAAGCTGGTGGCCGAGATGATCGCGAAAGCGGGCGGCAAGATCCTCAATTCGGCGGTATGGTTCGAGCGCCAGAGGATGTCGTTCCCTATCAGGAAAGTGTGGGAAGGCACGTATTACCTTCTGAACATCGAAGGCAAGGCAACTGAAATGGCCAAATTGCGCCGCGAACTCCAGATCAGTGAGAAGGTCCTGCGCTTTTTGATCATCAGGGTCGAGAAATAACAGCGGGGGGATGGGCGATGGCGAGCCTGAACAAAGTCCTTTTGATCGGCAACTTGACCAAAGACCCTGAGCTCCGGTATACCCCTAACGGCACGGCGGTCGCCAATTTGCGCATCGCGGTCAACCGCAAGTTCAAGGACCGTACGGGGGAATTGAAAGAAGACACGTGTTACGTGACGATCACGGCGTGGGACAAGCTCGCCGAGATCTGCAACGAGCATTTGAAAAAAGGCAGTCCGATCTTTGTGGAAGGGATACTCCAGTCGCGCTCGTGGGATACTCCCGATGGACAGAAACGCAGCGCCATTGATGTCCGCGCGGAACGTATCCATTTTCTCGGCGGCACGCATGGCGGCCGGGGTCCTGACGCGGGTGCCAGGGCGGAAGGCCCGGTGACGGGGGAAGTTGATGTGACAGGTAATGACGCCGTGCGTCCGGAAGACATGGCTTGGGAAGAATAATAAGGAGGATACATTGGAAAGGCCACTCAAAAAGAAGTTTGACAAGAAGAACAAGAAGCCGCGCCGGGTCAGCAGGACCCCGAGGTTCCTTGTTGAATTGCCGGAGGTCATCGATTATAAGGATATCGCCACCCTCCGCAAGCTCCTGAGCGAGCGCGGGAAGATCCTGTCCCGCCGCTTTACGGGGGTCAACGCGAAGAACCAGCGCTTGCTGTGCGACGCGATCAAGCGGGCCAGGTACCTCGGATTGCTGCCGGTCGGTTCCGCGAAAAGAAAGTGAAACACCGTGCCCCCGACGGGCATGGTATTTTTTAATTTGAAACCCCGGGAAAAATGTCACCGGGGCCATTGAAGTGGAGTTAACGATGGAAGTCATTCTGAGTCATGATGTGGCCAACCTGGGCAAGGCTGGCGAAGTGGTCAAGGTCAAGGACGGGTTCGCGCGCAATTATCTCATCCCGCGCCAGGTTGCCATGGCTGCGACGAAAGAGAACCTGAAGAACGCCGCGAAGGTCAAGGCCAAGGCGGTCGAGCTTTATGAGGTCAAGCGCAAGGCGGCGGAAGCCGAGGCCGAGAAGCTCGGGAAAATATCGTGCACGATCACGGTCGAAGTGAACGATCAGGAAAAGCTTTATGGTGCTGTTTCAGAGACCGACATTTTGAATGCGCTGGAGCAGGAAGGCTTCAAGGCCGGGCGCCATGATCTTGTGCTCGAAAAGCCTGTCAGCGAGCTCGGCATTTTCGAGATCGGCGTGAAACTTCATCCGGACGTCACAGGGAAGTTCCGGTTATGGGTCACGAAGAAATAAGGGTCCCACCGCAGAACCAGGCGGCTGAACGCGCTGTCCTGGGGGCCATGCTTCTGGATGAAGACGCTATCGGGGCTGTTATCGAAAGCCTCGATAGCTCTTTTTTCTATGACGCCTCCCACCAGAAAATTTTCGAGGGTATCGTCAAGCTTTACGGCGACCGCAAGAACGTGGATATCATCACGCTCGCGGACCGCCTCAAGAGCGACGGTGTCCTGGAGTCCGTCGGCGGGGCCGCTTTCCTTGCGGAACTCGCGGATTCCATCCCAACGTCCGCGAACGTCCTCCATCACGTCGAGATCGTCAAGGAAAAAGGCGTAAAGCGCAAGCTTATCAGGAGCGCGACCGAGATCGTGTCCCGCTGTTATGAGGAGGGCGCCGAAGCGGGCATCCTTGTCGATGACGCCGAGCGCCTTATCTTTGAGGTGGCCCACGCGCGCGAACGCCAGCAGGCTTACGCCGTGAAGGACCTTGTCAAGGGGACGATGAAGCTCATCGACGCGCTGTACCACCGCAAAGAGACGATCACCGGAGTCCCGACGGGATTTTACGAGTTTGACGAGAAGACATCGGGGTTCCAGCGTTCCGACCTGGTCATTGTCGCGGCGCGCCCGTCGATGGGCAAGAGCGCTTTTGCGGCCACGGTCGCTGAGTACGCCGCTTTGGAAAAGAATGTCGGCGTCGCGTTCTTCAGCCTTGAAATGTCGAAGGAACAGGTGGCCATGCGCATGCTCTGTTCCCAGGCGCGGGTGGATGCCTCCAAGGTGCGCACCGGAAGGCTCGCTTCCTCGGACTGGCCGCTCTTGACAAAAGCCGCGGCGAAGCTTTCCAAGGCGCCTATTTTCGTGGACGATTCCCCGGCCATTTCCCCCCTCGAGCTTCGCGCCAAGGCGCGCCGCCTGAAGACGGGGCAGAATATCGGCCTTATTGTCGTTGACTACCTCCAGCTGATGCGG
>CAIOTT010000026.1 GCA_903861305.1 Candidatus Omnitrophota bacterium
TCTCAATATTTGCGCGGACGCGGTGCGGTCCTCGTCATATTCAAGGGCCGCTCCGGCCGCCGTGATCGCCGGTCCCGCGGCCACGATCCCGGCGCGCAGGGCGGCTTCTTCGCGGCCATCCAGCGAGCGCGCGGTATGGGCCAGATCCCGGCCGGCCGCGGAAACCCCGGTCATTTCCAGGATATGATCAATGAAGCCTTTCCGGAACACATCATCTTCCTCCGACGCTCTTGCGCGATGAGCGATGAGCCTGCTCCTTACGGCTTCAACAAGGAACAGCCCGCCCGTAGCTTTCATAACGTCCCTCAACGCACAAAGCAGGACGGTCTTTTCGTCGGCTGTTCCGGCCTTACCGTAAACATCCAGGAGGGCATTGATATTCCGGTCAGTGGCCAGGGCCAAAGGATAGCGTGACATCACCCACCCCAGCGCCCGCGCGAAGCGTGGGCGTGCGAACGTATCCCGCGCCTCGAACATCCGCGCCAGACGTCGGGGGAACTCACGGTCCAGGGGATATCCGGCCAGAACGGCCGCACGCAGCAGCTCGAAGAAAAGTTCATCCCACCGCGCCGCCTCTGGTTGCGGCAAACCTGTTCTTCTTTCAAACGCTTCCATAAAATAATGGAACGCTTCAGGGCCCCTCTCGACACATGCGGCCAAACGCGCCGCCGCGGCATCGGCGCTCACGGCTGCTGGCAAACTTTCCCACACCGCCAGAGCCTTATTCCAGCGCGCGCGGATCCCGCGGCTCCTTTCACCCAGATACCACGCGGCCGTATCGGCCAAATGCTTCGCCTGAACAACAGCGTCCTCATAAACCACAGCGGGACCGAGCGCCAGGATCCGGGCCTCATAGGCCAGGGAAGCAAACTGCTCTTCTTCACTCCAGTTATGCGTTGGCGACAGAAGGATATATTTCTTCCCCCCGCCGGTCGTATGGTTCCATGAGAAGATCCTGACAGGTGCCGAACGCACCCAGCCCTGAGCGTCTTCCTCGAACTCCGCTGACGCCCAGCGGACATCCGCCTGCGCCAGCGCCCGCGCATCGGCCTCATAGCCGCGCCGCTTCATAAAATTCAGCAGCCTGGTCTTTTTCTCATCAGGCAATTTCGGGAATTTACCCATACGCTTTTCCCAGTCACGCAGGAACAGCGGCATATCCTCGCGTTCATCCGGACTTAAGAGCCTGTCGGCACGGACGGGGTCTGCGGATGACGCCTTGAGATCAAATGACCCGGGATTCAACCGGAACTGGACCGCCTGCGGGACAGGAAGATCTTGCGTGAATTCCCTGACCCCCGCGTCATCCGAAGACGTCCTCAGTGCGGCCCGCCAGTTGCCGATCGTCTTCCACCCGGGGATATCCGCAAAGAACAGTCTTTCGCCCAGCAACGCAGACCAGCGGTAAATAGCGGATGCGACCGGCGATACCTCTGTTATCACAAGATCACCCTCGCGCGTATCTTCCAGCATCCGGCGATAAAAAGGCTGTTCTTTCCTCATGTCCGAATCCCGGCCCGGGCGCTTGTCGATCATGATCACGCCGGCCGGTCCTTGCGGCCTTTGGAAACGCCAGAAATAATAACTCTCCTTGATAAGGTAGATATTGAATTCACGTTGCGGATCAAGTCCCCTGAGCTGGCCGCGGCATAGCTGCTGAAAAGCCTCGAGATCTCCCAGATCACTGTAGGACGTTGAAATGAAATAAAGATCCTTCAGGTTCGGGAAATAGCGCGCCAGCAGGACAGCATTCAACGGGTCCGCGTTGCCCGATGCGGGGTAGATCAGCGTAGTGTACGCCCGCGGATCAACGCCCCGCGCTTCCAGGGCCGTAACACAATTTTCCGATGCCCTCCTGTCGCGGCGGACGGCATCAACGGCTCCCTGCGCGAGCTTTTTCCCCAGGTCGATATTCTTCTGAAGGGCCGGCGAGACCCCGGTCGGATCGTCACTCTTTTCGTGGGACTTTGCCAGCGCGACACCGGCGATCAACAGCAGCGCCAGCCCCGCCAGGACAGCCGCCGCGTGCCCCGGCAGCATGAGCACCAGGGGAACAACGGCGCAGGGGACTATGTTGCGGGATGGCCCTGCCACTTTCCCCGGGGCCTTGAACCGGAGATTCTCGATCAGCCATATCGTGGCGCGCCTTCCTTCCAGCGTAAGATGCTCCAGGGTGCTTAAAGGAAACGCCGCGCCTTGATCGGCATAGAGCACGGTGAACCTGAAAGCATGATCGACCCCGTCAGGCTGGCCCTGGTCGCCAATGG
The DNA here is from genome assembly GCA_903861305.1 of Candidatus Omnitrophota bacterium. Classification (GTDB taxonomy): domain Bacteria; phylum Omnitrophota; class Gorgyraeia; order Zapsychrales; family Fredricksoniimonadaceae; genus Fredricksoniimonas. Next base: position 2,268 of record CAIOTT010000026.1, read on the forward strand.
TGGCGATGTTTTCCAGAGGAACCCCGATCTTCCGGCTAAAATCATGCGCACCGGCTTCCTTCCTTCCCTCCTCCGGCACAATATGAAAGAAACCAATGGAATACAACGCGACCATTTTCTGCGAGCATTTTAATCTTGCCAACTGTTGATTGATCCTCCGGGAAAACACGGCCGGATCGACACCCCCCCTGAAAACTATATAGATCGACCCTTCCTGGATCTTGTACGAGTCGACAAACCTCGCAAACTCCTTCCCCGATACGATCTGAAGCACCGCGGCAAAGGAGTCGTCGTTCACGCTGATGCGGTAATGATCCTCCCGATCAAGAAGATTAAACGCACCGCCGCGATGATAAATATGGCACAGGGAAGGATCGAACCTTGGGGCCATTCTCCGGCGGATCTCATCGAAGAACTCCTCGATCTCACGAAGATCTTCACGGGTACGGGTCGTGTTGATGGCGACAGGTATGCCTTCCGACAAGCGTTGCGTGACGAATTCGATAAGACGCAGGTCAACGGCGGCTTCATCATAATCCCTGACGGTCCCATCCCAGTCGAACATTACCGCTTCGTAAATCACGTTCAAGGCTTCCTCCCAGCGAGCCCTGCGTGCGGGCGATGGCGCACTGCTTTTGACAATGATCCGCGCATGCTGGCCCGGCCCGTGAGACCAGAACAACGACCGTCTGTCATTGACAGAAGCCTTGGCCACTAACCCGTACGCATGCCCTTGCCCTGTCGGCATCCGGGCCGCAACTTGACCGAGAAAAACACCGCAATCGCCGTCAAACCCTACAAATTCAAGCCAACCGATATCGCGCCAGACGCCGGGCTGATCAATGTCGCTCCAAAACCTGATCTCCGTATTCAGCATGGAAATGGCTCTTTTAGGCCTGTATTTGAGCGCCACTTTCACATAAACGTTCATTTTCTCATTTTCGTTAGCCGAAGCTTCCCCCACGGGAACAAAGGCACTCCCTCCCTGGGCGTCAATATGCATATCACCCGCCCACACGACAGCATTATCGATCAATTCCTCTCTAAGGAATTCAAACAAGGCGGGAACACTAAAGACAGACTGCTTCAAGGCCCAGTTGCAAAGGTCCAGCCGCCATTCGACCCAGAAAGAATTCGAATATATTCTGTTCGCCTTATCGGCATACCACAAGGCTTCAGTGGCAATGTAATACGGCAGTGACGCCGCGATGACCCCCTCATCAGCGCCGCTCGTCTGCAAATACGCATCAAGGAACGTCGTTAGCATCGCATCGAAATTCCGTATGAGAAAAGGACAATGCTTGCGGGCTTCAAGGAGCGCGACGATCGCCTTCGCGATGTCCTTGCTCCTGGCCCCCGGGGAACTATCCTCCCCGTCAATGAGAGCGGAAAGCTCTGAGGTCCATGGATCAATGTAAATATTCCATGGTGAAAAATCCCCATGATTCATGACCAGCTCCTGGTCGGGAACCTTTCCGGCGAACTTGTTGAACTCCTCAAGGGAGGGCCGGTTCTGAAAGGCGCTCAAATGCCCGATCTTTTCCACCAACCTCGACGCTCTTGCCTCTAAAGACTGAGGAAGATAAATATCCGCATCCGGATCCCCGACCGGGCGCCCGTGGATGCGGGCCAGGACACTGCCTGCAGAGCGCATGACCGTCAGCAGCTGTTCCACAGACAACCCCGGTATATGAAGGTAGTCGAGCATCAACACGCGGCTGGCCGACAGCATCACATTGTCAAAAACAAGGGCCCGCAATCCATCGTTGGCATAAAATATCAGCGGCTGCCCGAAAACATTAAAGCTGGTGTAGAATATTTTATCTTTTTCATACGCAAAATCCGGCTCCCAGTTGATCTTAAGCACATAGCGGCCGCAGGAAGAAAAAAGCAAAAGTTTATTAATGGAACGCTTGAGCACGGAAGCCTTCCCGAACTCCCAGACAAGCTCATCCGCCAATGCCGCGAACGCTTCCGGGGAATCAAAATCACCGGTAGCGATCCGTTCAACACTGCGGATCAACCCGGCAAGCTCCTCATCCCTCGCCTGGACCGCCTGTGCACGCCAGGATTGATCCGCCGCGATGGCGCCCACATCGGCTTTCACATCCGGCACAATGACCAGCCGGCTCTGCTCGCCCGGGGCGAACGTCACATCCAGCTCGTTCGACCCTAACAGGCAGATCCCGCTCATCATTTCATGTTCCAGGATAACGCGCATCCGCTGCGCCTGTGCTGCGGGCCGCGCGTTAAAAACAAATACGTTCATCCCGTCCTGTGACCGCCATCCCAGCGCAATGAACTGCCCGTCATCCCTCTGATCCACAAGCCGCAACCGGTCTTTGGCAGAGGCCGCCGGCAACGACCGCCCGAGGGAGCGGATAAAACCGCGCCAGGTCGTATTCTCCACCAATGACCTGAAGCCTTCCCACGAACGTCTTACCGCCAATTCCTCCTCCGTCACGAACGGATGCCGGATGAAACCGTCAGGGTCTTTGCCGCCGACGATGGGAATAAGATGCCCCTGGTGCCCCAGCCATTCCCTCAGGTCAATGAACACCGGCACGCCCAGGTACGCCATGGTGATAACCATCTCCATGAACCCGCGGGACGGCCCGTCGATCTGGCACAGCGACGGCTCGTCGTAATTCGACGGGAATATCACCTCCTGGCCTGAACCCAGCGCATATTGCACGGAACCGCCCAAATAGGCCGCCGGCGCCCCATGCGTGATGCGCTCATAATCATCGTACACGTTCTTGTAATAGACCCGCACGTCGACCCCGGCTTCTTTGCCGATGCGCTTCAACTCTTCCCTGTCGTTGGGGTCATACGATTCAAAGGTAAATGAAAAATCCCGGCCCTGGCTCACCGCATAGGCCCTGATGGCACGGAATATGACGGCCCACGGCTCTTCGCACGCCCACAAGGCCGCCTGCTGCTCCCTGGGAAATTGCCCGACAAGGTTCCGCTTCAACAATATGTGCCCAAGGTCAACCCTGACACCGGAAAAGCCACGGTCGATAAGGCCCCGGGCCGCATCAATGTAGTCCGCCTGCACCGCGTGTTCGAACGCGTTCAGAACAACCTGGTCCTGGTTGAAAATATTCCAGCCAGGCATCATCAGATGGCGGACCAGGACGAACCTTTCCTCGCCGCCTTCCTGGATCCGGACCGCAAAGTAATCGTTCTGGAACCGGCTGGCCAGCACATCCTTGATATCACGCGACCTTTCCTCGGGGGTCAGCTCGCGATAGATCGTTTTCCTGTAATTCATCCCGTTAATGGCATCCGGCGCGAGCCACAGGATGAAATCCGTCACCACCCGCATCCCCAACCTGCCCGCGGCCAGCATCAGCGCGTCAAGGTCTGCGACCACATCCCCGTCTGAAAGCAGGGGATTGAAATGCCGCATGCCCAGATTCGAGAAACTGTTGCCGAAGAAATCTTTAAGCTCGACGCCATTGACCACGTCATTTTTCGTGGCGTATCCGGCCTTGGTAATGATCACATCGCCGTCATGGCCATACAGGAAATGACGCCCCGCATCCGGCAGTTGGTGCAACCCGATGGATATGCCGCCGATCTCATACATACCGCCGTACAGATAAACACTCCCCACCCCGCTCGCCGCGAGGAACGGCAGCAGTTCAGCGGCTTTCTGCAGGCTGTTGCGGTAAAGGACACGGCCCGCGGCATCCACTTCAGCGCCGATGTCCATGAGCGACATGGCCAGCGTGAGGCCGGGGATGAGATGCGGCTCGGCAAAAGCCTTGTGCGCAACTTCCGCCACGGCATGCAGTTGATGGCGGACAACCTCGGTAACATCGAGACCGGCTTGCGCCAGGCGGGCTTGCGCTTCGAATTCAACGGTTTCGTGGACAAAGATCATGGCGATCAAGGCAGGCTTCACATCAACGGCGGACAGGAACAGGTAGACATTATTCCCGATGACACAGGCGTCAGGCGGGCTGCGCCCGGCCTCTTCGATCAGATAAACCTTCCTGCCACGGATCCAGTCCAGGACCTTCACGCGGCCGGTCTGCGCCGGAAGTTCTACTTCATAATTGTTCCCGATCATGGCCGCAGCCTGGGCCATGACGGGCGCGTCGGTCAGGTCAATCAATGTCCCATCAATGACCGCCCGCTGGACCCTGGCCGCATAATCATCGGCGTCCTTATCCGAGACTTTTCCCTGGAAAGAGGCAAAGAACGAATTTATAACAGGCCAATTCACGATCTGCGGCAAGGTCTTTCTCAGGTGAGTCACCGCCAGCGCGGCAACGCCGCTCAACACTTTATTCAACGCGCGGTAACGGGCGCGGCGCTCACCGATCAACCGGGCAACATCGGCTTTCTCGATGCCGCGTTTGTTGATCTCCGGCGTGTACAGCGCGGCCACGACTTTCATGAATTCACGGTGAACACCCCTCAGCGCCCTGGTCTTCCTGAATTCCTCAACCAGCTGGAGGGTATCATCAAGATAGGCCACCGCCTTTTCGATCGACCATTTGTACCGCGGCGTGGAAAGGTTGTGCAGCCGGTCCGCCATCTTGATCATCTTGATATACACCGGCGCGCGATGCAGTTTTTCATAATATTGCGCGTCTGTTGTAAGGGCTTCCTTGGTAAGGGACCACACACCTTCCGTGATGATCCCGATGACCGCCTCCGGCACCGCGGCCGCCCTGAACCTTGCCGCGATCAGGCTCTCCAGCATCATCCTGGCGCCGCCGCCGCAATCTTCAACAACATCGTGCAGGAGCGCGATGGCCAGGATCACATACCCGGACAAATATCCGTGATCTTCGGCTTCAGGGATACTGAACCGCGCAAAAGCCTTGAAGACGTGCACGATAATATCCGCGGTATTGAAAAGGTGCACAAGGTACGGCTGCCCGTTGGAGCGCTTTTGCGCCGCATGATATTCTTTCGCCAGATCCCACGCGATCGATACAAGGTCCCGGCTTTGTTGTACGGGTATCGACGACGTAGCCGGGCGCCTTGCCATCTGCAATGCCGCATCCTCAAGCAGGCTGTCAAACTTGACCTGCAAACCTTCCACCGTCGCTTCGTCCTGTGTCGTCTTATGATAGACCCGGGTCCTTTCCCTCATCTTCACCTGACCCAGCGCCCCGTAAGCCTGAAAGCTGTCCCAGGCGTCCAGTTCTTTGGTTATGTTCTTCAGGTTTCCCAGGGACCTGAACCATTTGACGGCGGTGGTGACAAGATAGCCGTCCTCTTTCAGAACAGCATTAAGATTGTACGCGATACGGTTGGTCAGCAGATGGCCCTTCTTGTCGCCTTCCTTTAACTCAACCTTGTACTCGACCCAGTTGTAACTGATCACATCGAACAGGTGCCTGAAAAACCCGGGCTCAAGCTCGCGCAACGGGCAGCACTGGTATTCGATCTGCCGGCGAATATCCTTTTTCAGACGAAGATTACCGAATTTTGTTACAGAGAAATATTTTCTCACCAGCGCTTTTTTGTCCGCGGTAAGGATATTTTCCGGCTGGATGAACCAGGCTATGTCGTAATATCCCAGATTAGCCTGCATGAGCGCGATGGCATTCGCGTGGATGACCGTGACTTTCAACTGACGCGGATCGATCCCGGCTTCACGCGCCAGGATCAAAAGCTGGGCCGCGTCGAAAGCCTGCGCGCCTTCGGCCGTGAAGCTCAACCCGCCCGCGCTCAGCCAGCGGATCACGCTCATTTTCCCCGCATCAAGTTCCTGCTTGAGCCGCGGCAGCATATGGCCGCCCAGCAAACGGTAGAACCCCTGCGGCTCAAAAAAGAAGGGGATACGGTTTTCCAGCGGCACGGCTTCCTCATACGCCATGGCCTTCAAGAAAGCCCCGCCGAGCGTGGCCTGTTCCTGCGCCCGCATCGCCCGGACAAAACCGGCGACCTCCAGGATCGCGTCCCGGTTGAGATCGTCGTCAACCGTCGGGTCCAGGCACAGGTCCACCAGGTCCCGCAGCATCACCGGCCTGGCCAACCTCAAGATCGCCGGTGCCAGGGACATCTCCGGAAGATTGGCAAGCCGGTATGTCCCGTCGCCGTTGATCTTCCAGCTGGCGCCAAGCCTGAGCACTTTGACAAGATCGATCGCCTGCGATGGCCGCCCGTCCCGCACATATTGCCAGATCCTGCGGACCAGCCTTCGGTACGCCAGCACCCCCGCCCCCAGGTATGCCGCCAATCCCGCCGCAAAGGCCAGCAGGATCACGGCCACCCCATGCGCCGGGACAACGATGCCTCCCGCCACTATCCCGATGAATCCCAGCAACAATGACGTCCCGCGCCAATGATCGAACGTGTCCTTGTCAAGGCTGCCGGCCTGCTCCAAGAGCCTGACCCATGATGCATGAAATACCACGTGATCCTTCACGGACGGACCTTCGACGTACGCCCGGTGGTTGTCAAAATATCCATGACGATTGATGTACTGGAGCGTCAGCAGGCAGATCTCCTTTTCACTTTTTTGCGGATACATCATATGCAGCAGTTCATGGGCGATAGCGATCAGCAGTTCCCGCCGCGGCGCGCGCAGGGCGAACCCTGTGTCCACGAACACGGTATTGCCCCGCACGGCGGCAAGACGTCCGTCCCTGATCCCTGCCAGGCGCGGTGTCCCGATATCGGCGGCGGCCTGCGGATGCGCCAGCGCCAGTTCTTTCCCGGCCTGGGTCAAAACTTCCCCGGCCCGCGTCATGGCCTGTTCCTTTTCCGCTTCGGTAACGGCAAAAGCCCTCAGCATCCTGGCCGGAAATTCCTTGATACCGGGATCGGCCTCCGGCGGCCTTCTGTCAACCACCACCGGTGTGACCGCAACACTGCTGACGATCTGTTTGTTCGCGACCCTTGTCCTGATATCCATCAGGATGGATACCATCGCCTCGAGCAGCCCGAACCTCAACAACGACGCGCCTGAAATATCCGACACGGGCTCAAGGACGATGCTCTTGCCGCTGACAATACCGATCTGGCCTGCTTTATCAATGACGGGAACGACCACGCTGCAGCGGCCTTTCTCAAAAAGATGCTCCCGGCCCATATCCTTGAGGATGGTGCGGGTTTCCTCAAATAACGACAACTGCGCTTCCTGCATGGGTGTCTGATGGGTTGTCGCGTGATCGACATAAAGGTTGTCGCCGATCATCACCAGGATGGCCTCCTGGAACAGGCGCGTACGCCCGATCGCGCTGAAAAGGCCGTCCACGAACGCCAGCGCGACGAGCTTGCTGCCCTTGCGCGGATTGTCAATGCTCATCAGCCGGTGCTGAAGGATAACCTCTCCGGTGAAATGGCTCTGGACCCTCACATAACGGTAAAAGGTGTAATCCGCCATAAGCCCGCAAACAAAAAAATCAAAATCGTCGAACGTGACCCCGAGTTTGGCGAAGTCGTCGTTCAAAAGCCGCTGGTATCCGACGGTCGCTTCGACCGCGGCCACCAATTCGTTCTCTTTGATATCACTGGATATGGCAACATCCCCCACATCAAAAGCCCTGTCCGTGACAATGCCGACCAGGTGTTTCTCCTGCCGGAGCACGTTGATCAGGGCCCTGAATTCCTTCGGGTCGAACTTGGGCTTGCCGTTGGCCCCGATGAGCGTGTCGTCGATGTCGAACACGATGATCAAAGGGATATTGCTTTCTTTCACAAGGGCCCTGATCTTCTCAAGGGCTTCGTCTTTCTGTTCGCCGATGCCGAAAACCCTCAAAGGATACTTCAGTAACGACAGGAAATCCCTGAGCCCCGGGCGCTGGGAGGCTGCTGCAGCGGGGCGTAACTCCTTCACATGCGCCGTGCAGATTTCCATTTCGTTCTTAATGTTGGGATATTTCTGGTGCGTCTTCTCGTGCTCGGTAACAAATTTCCGGGCATCCGCGGTCAAAAGTTCAAAGGCAGGGTGATACTCGATCGTGCCGTCCGCGCGCACGCGGGCGATCGGGTCGTTCTCGATCCCCTCCGGCGGTGCCTGCGCCCCGTTGGCCGCGTACCATTGCTCAAGCGCTGTGCGGATACCATCCCCCGCGGCCGCATACCGCGCCGCGCCATCGTTCAGCCCAAGGCCGCGCAGGAACACCGCTGCCTCACGCGCTATGGCAACGGTCAAGGTTGGCATGCCTTGCCATTGCACCGCCCTGGTCACATCCCGCACCAGGAACGCGTACGCCATCCTGAGCATCCCGGCGTGCGGCATCGCGCGCCCCTGGCCTGCGATCAGATCCTCAATGGTATCCATCCTCTGATTAGCGTACGCCGCAGCGTTCTGATCGAGGAATATATAAACATCCGCGAACAAGGCCCTGATCTTGGCCAATGTTGCCGCCTTATCCGCTACATCTGCCGGTATATAGCCTTCCTGGTCCAGTTCCAGCCCCAACGCCGCTTCCATGCGCGCGAACTCCCGGCGCAGCGTGACATATCTCGCCTTCGTGAAGATCCCGCTGATCGTCGCCGTGATCTTGTAGGTCCATCCCGCCGCAACAAAGAACGCGACGACCGCCGTCATATATTGCAACAGCTGGGACCAGACCACCGTTATCCGGCCGGCCATCGTCTCAAATATCAGTTCACCGGGGATCGGAACAGCCGAAAAAAGGAACCCGACCAGCATGGCTATCGCAAAATGCCTTAAAAAGGTGCTGTAAAGGCGCAGCATTTTCAATCTGTTCTCTTCCTTTAATTGCTTCGTATACTGGTCGATCATTTGCGCGACCTTGACCATCGGGATAAAGCGGGCCCACCTGGGCATCTCGCGCCCATGGATCCAGACCCAGACCAGCATGGTCACGAACGGGAACGCCCTTACAGCATACGACAGGCCGATCATGATCCACCCTCCCTGGGCCAGCAACATCCACGCGGCAAGATGCAACGCCGCCATCGCGCCCCATGCCGCGACAATGGCCAGGGCCTGTTTCCGATACCCGGCAAACTGGCCTTCGGGTGTTTTCGTCACGAACGGGCCGACCAGAAGGCCCAGGGCATACAGTAACGACGGCAGCAACAACAGCATGTTGAGCATGTTCAACTTCACGACGGCCGTAACAATGAACCCCAGCAGGACAAAGGATGTGCCCCAGGCCATTTTCATGTTGATGAAATTGTTGTACTTCTGATTCACGCTCTTTCTCATCTCGACAGATGTTTCATCGCCGGTGGCGCCGCCGGACAGGTTGAACCGCAATGTCTGGCGCTCCATCTGACCCCAGAAATGGACCATCTGCTGGGTCGCGAACAGGAAGAAGTCCCGCGGACGGTTCTTGATCCACTTCGACAGCCCGACAATAAAGCCGCCAGCCAGGAACCCCAGGTAAGCCAACGCGGGATTGCCGGTCAAGACCCCGACAATAACAGCCACTGGGACCGCCACGCGGGTATAAAACCCGTTCGCTTCCAGATACGCCAGAAGCCCGTTAAATGTCAGCACCTGGTTAAAGATCGTACCCAGAAGGGCAAATATCACGTTCACGCCAACGAACGGGAAGAAACCGTTGATGATGGCGATCGGGACCATGAAACTGAAGATCACGCTGTGCGGGGCCGTATAGAAAAACCTTCCGCTGTTATCAATGAACTCTTTCGCGAAGATCGACTGCGGGCCGTCTTCCTGTATCCGCTGCAGCATGGGATCATTCATCAATTGCACCCAACCGCCCGCCCACCGCGGATAGGCGGTGAACCATTCCTGCTGGGAATACGACTCGCGGATCTTGTGCCAAAACGCCCTGGAACGGGCGACCCGCGGCCTGCCTCCCAGGGCAATGGTCGTGTGCAGTGTCTGCTGGACAAAGGACTTGTCCTCGGAAATATGCAGGGCCGCCGGCGCGAACCCGATAAGGCCGTACATGGAAGAAAGCGCATTGTCACCGAACGTCCGGCGCGCCCTGGACCTGTCGCTCAACGGCGCCGTGGGGAAGGCCGGATTGGTCATGGCCAGCATGGCTTTCCAGTAAAGATTTTTTACAATATTGCCCCAGCCGGTACCGATCGAATCACCGGCGCCACCGCCAAGGGCCATGCTCCCCGCGATATCCTGGGCATGGCCTTCTTCAATGCTCTGGGAGGCTTCGCCGACCTGATACGCGGTGTTGGTCGTCCCGCGCTTGTTGACCACGATCACCAGGTTGTCATCCGCCATGGATGCCTGGACATCCATGAGCAGCGCGTCCATATCCTGTACCGCCGCGTTACGGTCCATGATCAGGAACGTGTCGTGCCGGCCCACCCAGTCATCGACAGCGTCGGTGCCCGTCTGGGCCGTTGACTTGGACCCCATGGTCGTCCAGTTATGCACGATGCGTCCCGTGATAAGCCCACCGGTGAGAAGGGACATGATCTCGAGCAGCTTCTTTCTCTGCCCCATGTCCGCCTTCCACGAATACTCCTCATCCACAGGGTTGGTGTTCTGCTCGGCATATTTGTTGCTCAACAGGACGAACCCCGCGTCCACATGGTCGGTCATTCCTGCCTTCTTCATGGCCAACGCCATGTCAAGGAGGGTGATCCCCGTATCCTGGGAATGACCCCCGGTCGATGTCATGGATATGGCGAAACGGCGGGCTTCCCAGGCGCGTTTCAAATTTTCTTTTTCCTGTGCATTATCAACGTAGATCCATAAATTATTATCAGGCACAGCACTCACCCTGAACTCCTGCGCCCTGCGTTCATCAATGCGGACCTGTTCCGGATGCCACAACGTCACCTTGTAGTGCATTTCAGTCGCATGCAGATCCTGTATCATCTTCTCGACCACAGCCTCGTTCGTCCACCCCTTGGCTTCCATCTCGGCGATCAAGGCTTTGGAACCGACCTTCATGAGCCACTGCCAGCGCTTGAAACTCGTATCCGCGGAAAGCCTGTTCAACGTCCCGAGCGCGTCGCCGCTGACAAACACGCCCGTGAACCTCTTTTTCTCACCGTATTTATTCACATGGTCGGCCGCGTTCTTCACAAACGCTTTCTCCACGCGCCCGTCCATGGCCTTCCAGAACGCCTTGACCATATATTTATCCAGCGCGGCGCCACCCAGGGCAAACCCGGCGACAATGAACCAGTTGAACGGGACCCAGGGCAAGAACGAAGCCGCGGTCAGGTAAATTAGCCCGGACGTCCACAGCGGCCAGGTCACCAGCATTTTGGCTGTGGTTTTCATAATGTTGGATACGGTATAGCGCACAAGATACAGAACAAACATGAAGACAATGCTCCCCAGCCATGTCTGCCACAGCGGAGCGCCCGTCAAATACGTTTGCGTCAGCCATTGCGCGGCCACAGGCACACCCATGACCATCCCGCCCAGCCATACAAAAAGAACGGTCAGCGTCACATACGTCAGCATGGCCCGGGCCATGTCCCAACGGGTCCCTGTGGGTGCCGACGGCCTGAAATGCAGCCACAGCGCATCGCCGATAACGGACATGGGCCTGGTCTCAATAATATTGCGGGTGTTAAGGAACCGCAGCCAGGCGGGAATGCTTTCGTTGTTCTTCTCCCTGTCGATCACCGCCTGCTGGGTCCAGCGGCTGTACGCCGTGAAGGCATACGGCACAACAACACCCAGCACCTCCGGCATGGTCACGATCCACATCAGCGCGCTGATGATGATCCATTCGGCCAGCGTCTGGGCCGGGGCCAGCATCAACTGCACCGCGATCAGCCCGGTTCCGGTCGCGCGGGTGATATGGCTGGCATGAATAAAATTATTGGCACTGAACCATCCCTCATCCTTCATGTCATTAAGATAAAGGCTGCCCCTGTAGCGCGACTGGCTTTTTTGCCATCCCGCGATCCGCAGGACAATCCCGGTCACGACAAACAACAGGCCGATCTGAGATAACGGCGCTGCCAGGACCATGCCGGGTATCCCGCCCAGGAACGGCAACAACGAGATGCCGCTGGTCTTCGCCGCGTATCCAAAAGCTGTCGCGAATGTGACGAGCAGCATCTGGAACATCACCTTGGACTTGTCCTTGAAGACGTACCATTTAGGCGTGACAGTGAACCATTCCCGATCCAGGAACTGCTGGAAGACGGCCTGGACCCCCCGGATACGTTTTTCTTCAGCGGCAACAGCGCCCCTATCCGCCATGAGCGCGGCCATCACTTTAACCACATCTTCCATGGTGTTGCCGCGGATATTCTTATGCACGCCTCTTTCCGGCTTTACAAGATCAAGTTCTCGCCGGAGAATGCCTTTGAGGCGTATGGCATTTATCCAAGTCAACGCATCCTCATTCTTCTTTTCTTTGTCTTTCTTGCTGGCTGAAACATTGTCCTGGATGAACTCCATCAACAGCGTCAGGTCTTCAATATTCTTTATAGCCACCTCCGCACGCGGCTTGAACCCGAGCTCATCGGCCAGCAATCTCGCGAGTTCCGCGTCCTTGGCGGCGATCGCCTGCTGGTTCGTCTGCGGATCCCGCATCAAGTCATGGCGCTCGCCAACGATACGCACCGCTTCACGGCGATAATATTCGATCATATGCTCCATGTTGGACCAGAGACTGTTGCTTTCGAACGAATCTTTATTGGTCTTTTTCTTCGAATCAAAAATGATCCGCCGCGCCGTGAACGCGAGATACAGCACGAGGGCCACAAGCCCCTTATAATCGCTGTTATCCATCAACTGGTCCCATTCACCCCGGGCCGTCACGAGGATGCGGACGATCACCGCGGGATCAACCTGGCCATAGCCCGCGAGAATGCCCCTGACCTTGTCGCTCAGCGCGCCGTTAAATGTTTCCGGGACAAACCCGTTGTCCGAAATGTATCCCTCATCGACCAGAAGCTTGCGAAGCTGCGTGGCCAGCTGGGCGCGACCCTGAACGGCCGCGTTCAATGCCTCCAGGGTGACAACGCCGAAGCTTTCTTTCGCCCAGCCATTCTTCTGAAAGACCCAGGTGATCGTGGCCGCGAAAAGGCCCCTTAATTGCGCGAAGAAATTGACATCGACCGGGCCCGAGAGCGCGACCTGGACACCATCACTGCTCATCAACGTCCTGAAATTGATATCCTGTGCCCATATCCTGTCCACAACGCGGAACAACCCGCGGCCCACCACGCTTTCGGACTGTTCCGCCTCCTTGACCCGTTGCACATAACGTTTATGGAACACGTTGATCCCCACCACATTGGCCAGCGCGATCAGCCCCAGGAAGCCCCCGACAATGCCGAGCCAGAACAGCGGAAGGTCATCAACCGCTTCCGCATGGGCTGGTGCAACGATCTCCAGGGCCTGCTGCAGCGCGACCTGCTGTCCGGCTTCCTGGGACAAGGCCGTCAACACGTTACCCGCAGCTGCCGGCGACATCGGCCAGGTTTTGGTAAGCCCGGGCGTAACGGCATAATTGTCATATCCGGTAAAGATCCCTTTCTTCGAATCATCGGTGTCTTTGCCCGCCATATCATCATTGATACGTTTGACGGAAAAACTGCCGTCTTCAGGTGCCACAACTTCAGGATACCCGTGCTGTGTCTTGAGCGTGTTAAGCGCGGCGCGTCCAAACCGCTGTGCCGTGGTGTCCCTGATCTCGTTCGCCAGGATCGTATATTCAGCGGTAAGCTTCGGAGAGATCATGTCGCGATTACCGTTAGGATCTGTCCATGTCAAGCCGCGCGCTTTCCCCGTCTCCACTGCGAAGAGCGACCCGGACCCCGCATTATCCATGGCCGACAGGAGCACATCCTTCGGCTTGCCTGTGGCATGGAGCCAGCGGATGAAGGCCAGGTTGTCCGGTGTATTCGACTGCAGATTTTCCGCATCAAGCTTGTCAGAACCTGTCCTCAGGTCCTGGAGTTGATGCCGACCGGAAATGATCACGCCATCACGGGTATAACGCGGCAATATCTTTTCAGCCAGCCACGTATCCAGTCGATCGGCTTCTCGACGTGCAACGCCGGCCAGTTCCCTGTCAGGCGCCGTGGCCGCCATATAACGGCTGAACACGGCGGCATCCGCGTTGACTTTCCCAGGCCATTGCGCGCCTTCAGGCCAAATGATATGGCCGTCAATATGGCCTTGCGCCTCAACATGCTTGTCAACGATCCCGCCCCAGAATACGTATCCGTTCCGGGAAGATGGCTGGAAAAACTGGTACGTCAGCCTTTTGGCGAACAGGAAGTCTTCGGGCTTTTGTGTGTGCAAGGCAAACTTGTACGCGGCGCGCATCAACGCCAGCTGAGCGCCCGAGGTTTGCGTGGCCGGCCTGGGATGCGCCCAACCCGCAATGAATTCCTGAGGTGTGCTGCTGGCCGCGTGGTACGCTGCAAAAACAGGATTTCGCCCGCCGTCGGTCACAACGTAATAATATTTCAATACCCGGGCAGCATCCGCCCACTGCCCCTGGTCCATCAATCCGACGAGAACAGACCCTGTTTCTTCTTCCGTGTTCACATAAGCGGCCCGTTCCGTACCCGGAGCTGTCAAGAATAACCCGGCTGCAGGGTTGCTGTTCATCGCGATATAATTCGCCCTGATCAGAGCCAGAAGTTCGACGGCATTCGTATTCAAGCGCTCTCCCTCGCCCTTCTTCACAAAAGGTATCCCTCGACCATTGACCTGCAGGGAATTCAGGACGGGAATACTCTGGATCCTTCTCTGCTGGCCATCATCATGGGAAAGATCTCCATGTTCCTGGACCCTGACCATGGTGTTCCTGAACAACGGGTCATGGCCTTGATAAAAGACATCCTTCGCCATCAGGCCCCAGAAGCTCGCGTAAAAATCATTCGACAACCAATCATAATCCTGAGGGAAGACAGAAAGCCCCTGGTCACCCCATGCCTGGCCTAATAAAATGCCGGTCAGGTTCGAATAAAACTGGGCATAAGGCGTCTGAAAACCTGTCGTAAAATACAAAACCGTGTGAAACCCGTTATCGATCACCCAATTCAAGGCCACAATATCGCCGTTGCCAAGGAAATACAGGTGTGTCGGGACTTCTTTCTTGTCCTGTAACTCTTTGTCATACACCTGAACGACGGGCAGTTTGACTTTACCGGACTGGTCCACAGGCATCTGCCCCATCCTCTTGTGCAAGATCCCGTTATAACCGACCTCGACCATCCTGTTATTGTTCTTAATGGTCTCGAAATTTATTTCCCCGCGGCTTCCTTCGTAGATCCGGCCGACAACTGAACCGGGATAATACACTTTTCCCGAAGGTTCGGCCTGATATACCTTGCCACGGATATAATGATCGGCATTGTAAGATTTGATGGCGTAGGTCTCCCATACGACCCCCTTCAACGGATGCCGCAGGTCGATACGGAACTGTTTCAGATCTTGAAGGCTGCTGAACTCGATATACCCGCGCAGTTCGCCGGGCTGTTTGAGAAAATTACGCGTTGAGGTCACAACGATCTTGTTCGCAGCATCTCCTCTCTCGAAAGAGATCTCTTCCGCGCGGTTCCTTGAAACCAAACTGGCACTTTCAAACTCACCCTTGAGGTTGTGGCGCATGGTCGCGTCATACCTGACACCGTCAACCGAGGCCTCGCCGAGGCGGGCCAGCGTCCCGATCTGCTTGATGAACTTCAACCCCGGACCGACCTCGTACACCGGATTATCGCGGCCTTTTTGGAAATGCGTGTACACTGCTTCAACTACAGACGGCTGTTTATCCCTGAACTGATACACATTGAACGCCAGGACTTCCTTGCCAATATCGTCGCTGTATTGCTTGTCCTTGACTTCCTTCAGCACGCCGAAAAGCCGGACGAAGCCGTTATTGCGGTTCGCCCAGTTCTGCTGTATCACCTCCACCACATCGCCATTGAACATTTCAATGGTCCCTATCGTCGTGAGCGTATTGAACGGCGTCGGGATCCGTCCGGCAAGGGTGTCGGCAACATACGCTTCGAACTTATAGATCTTATGGTCCTCAACGACTTCGGCCTCCTGCGGGTCCGGCGTGAAATAGAACTTCTTGGCGATCGTCTTGACAACCACCCCATCCGGTCGAACGCTGACAACCGTCACCTCACCGCTCTTGCCGCCCGCGCGGACAATACCGGCGTAATTCTTGCGAATATCCTCGGTCCCCATCAGCCCGAAATTCCGGTCGTTGAAATTGACCAGGACCCTGTTCTCAACAGTCTTTTCACCGCCGTGCAGTTCCCACCGGATCACCGGCTGGCCCTTCGCATCAAACCCGGCCCAGACCGGCGCCAGGGTCATGTGCTCGATGGCATTGCCGCCGAGCGGGTCGATGTGGTCGATCGACAGGACCTGATCGTTGAACGCCGGCACCTGTACGAAGAGCTGTTCCCGGGTCATCACTTTCGTGCTCTTGTTCTTCAATACAACGACATAACTATTGGCGTTGAACGGGCGGTTCTTAGCCTTTGCCAGCTCCGCTTCCAAAGCTTTTTTCATGGGCTCAAGGATCATCGGATGGAGGCTGTTGAGCGTCTGCCCGCCGACCATATACGTCCCCGCCGGAAGGAGCATCGCCTTGCCGGTCCCGAGATCAACGGCCTGGCCGTCCGCCATGCTTTCATAATGATGCGTGGCCGTGTTATACCTGATCCCCATCGCGCGAAGGGTCTTGTCGCTGGCATACTCCGGGATCTTGACGTTCTTGACCAGCCTGTCATATTCCGCCATGTCCTTGATCGCCACCGGCATCAACTTGCCCTGGGGGATGATCCGTCCGGCGTCGTCGTACATGGCCGCGATCTTCCGCAGCATGTCCGGCGCCAGGAACACCCTGGCATTGTCCGGCGTCACAAAGACCCCGGCATCGGCAACCGCGCCATTGAACGTGAAAACACGCGTGGTCGGGTTATGCTCGGCGGTATTAAAGGGGAAGAATCTACCCAGGTTCTGCACGGCATTCCCGTCAACAAGCGCGCCCTTGGGTTCCGCCTTTTTGCTCAGGTCTTCCTTCGTGGCGACCGGGAAATATACGTTCGACAGCGGGTTGTTCCAGCGGTTCTGGGTCAGGTCCCAGCCGAAGGGCACAACAACTTTCTGGCCCTCCACCGTCGTATTCACGGATGTGTTAAGGCTCCAGGCCAGCTGGCCGTTCTTGTACGCGTACTGCAGCGACGGCTGCAGGCCGGATCTCTTGTCACCGATACCCGGCAGCGGCACCGCTGCACCGAAATTGTTCGCGTCCTGGTAGGCAAAGGTCACGCCGCCCACTTCAGCGACCACCTGGGTCGCCTGGGTGCGCAGGTTATATTCCGGGCTTACCTTGACAGGCACGCCGAGGACCTGGCCCTTCACGCTCGCGCCGGCCACGGGGTTGGCCCCCGACACCGTATCATGCCCGACGCCGGTATACAGCGTGAGGTTCTTGCTGAGGGCGTATTCATAGATCGCCCGCGCAAACTGCCCGGCCTGCGCCTGCGTCAAATGGACCGCAAGGTCCGGGACATCCGTGCCGTCGGCGGCACGCAGGCGTGTGCCGGTGAAAGTGTCCCACCACGTCAAGCTCAGGTCCCTGCTGGCCCGCCCCCTGGCCATCCCGACCTCAAGGACAAGCCTGTCCTTGAACCCGACGATGCCATTCACCTTGGCCTGGGCCCCGGTGCCGTACACGCTTGTATTGTCCGCACCTTGCCCGTCGACCTTGAACCCGGTGATCCCCAGGAATATTGTTTTCTCTTCTTCGCCGTTACTCGCCCTGACGATCTGTGCACCGATCTGGTCCGCCACAAGATAATAGTTCCTTGTCACACCCTTGCCGCTGAGATCGTTGGGGTCCACCTGCCAGGTATAATTATTGATGTGGCCGGCCGTCAAACGGTTCATCATGGCCGCGTTGCCCTTGCCGCCGGTCATCGTATCAAGATGGATCAGCATCACATTGTTGGCCGGTGCCGTCGCGTAAGAAGCCTTCACGCTGCCCTGGGTGGCGCTGACGAGGACATGTTCCGTATCCACCGCGTTGCCGTTCGTGCCGATCTGCTGAGGCTTGTCGTCTGACCCTATCGTCGTGCTCCCGGTGCGGACATTGACAGGCTCCATGCGGATGACCTGGCCGTCCTTCATGATGAACGGCATCCGGACGGAACGCGCGTTGACCTGGTCGGCCAACTGCTCGAGGGCGATCTCACGGGCGTCAGGGGCAATGCTGCTGTCATTAAGGATGCCCTGGCGCGCCTCATCGCGGGCCGCGCCGAGCTTCTGGCCATACGCGCTCACGGCCCTGCTGTACTCTTCAAAGAGCGCCTTGATCTCGTCGTTCTTGCGCGCGACATTCTCCTTGCTGATGAGCATCTTCCGGTGGGCCGTCAGGATATTGTCGAGGGCATCAAGTTCAGCGACCTGGGCCCGGCTCAAGTTGCGGGCCGAATCAGCGCCAGCGGCAACAGCCGCCGTGACATCCGTGAGCTGCTTGGCATTGAAGGCCGCGACATCCTTTATCTTCGCCGCCACTTCCGGCGTGAAGATCGTACCGTTGTCAAAACCAGTCCGCAATTCAGTGCGCAGCCGGACATTTTCCGTCATCAAATTCGCCATCGTCGTATCGTACTGGAACGTGCTTACCGCCAGATTCATGATGGATGGCTCACCCGACATGGCAGAGATCTGGATACCCGACGCTGTCTCCTGGGCATGGAGATTGTTGATCAACGACAGGACCGTGGCCTGCGCGGCGGCATTCAAACGACCGCTCCCTATGGCGCTGTTCAGATAGGCTTCTTCATTCACGATCTCCGCATGATGCTGGCCCGTCCAGTATGTCGTAAATGCCTTGGCATCGATCAGGGGCACATCGGTCCAATCCGTCAACTTTATTACAAGAGAGCTCTGGTAAAGGGCCTTGCTCTGCTCCAGCGCCGCGATCTTGGCTTGCGCATTGATAACTTTTTCCTGGACGACATCAGCCATGGAAGCATCCGTCCAGTTGTAAAATTGAACTGTTGGCGCATTTTGCAGCACGGTCTTGTTCTGCTCCAGCGCCGCAAGCTTCGCTTGCGCGATATTGATCTTTTCCTGAAGAACGCCGCTCAGAGAAACATCCGACCAGTTGAAGAACTGCACCGTAGGCGCATTCTGGAACAGGGCCTTGTCCTGCTGCAACGCCGCGATCTTCGCTTGAGCGATGCTGATCTTTTCCTGGACAACGCCGGCCGGATTACTCGCACCCGCATACGTCCCATCCGCGTTAACGCGGGTAAGATCCAATTTGGCGACTGACAGTTCGCTCTGAGCCGCCGATTTGGCTTGCTGGATAAACGCAGACAAACTTTCATTGCCCGCGGCTTTGGCCAACTCTGTATCCCAGTAAGTGAGCCCGTTCTCCAGGCGCGCGATATAGCCCATCACCACACCATTATTCATGGCGGATTGGCCGTCATCTTTCAGATAATACGTTTGCCCCGCCGCAACCTGGTCCGATGACAGGAATAGCGTTGTATAATGCTGACTTTCCATCTGATTGAGTGCGGCCATATCTCCCTGGATCTTTGAGATCTCGGCATCAATGGCGGTAACCTGCGTCTGCAGATATGCCGCCGCCTTCGGATTAACCCGCGGATCGCTCTCGGTCAGGCCAACGGCATCCGCGTTAACACGGCCGAGATCGCTATTGGCGACCGACAGATCATTCTTGACCGCTGCTATTTCCTGCCGGAGGAACGTCGTCAAACGATCATTTCCCGCCGCCTGGGTCAATTGGGTATTCCAGTAAACAAGGCCGTTCTCAAGGCGCGCGATATAGCCCATCACCACACCGTTATTTTTGGCGGATTGGCCGTCATTCTTCAAATAATACGTTTGCGCCGCCGCCACCTGCTGGGATGACAAATATACCGTGGAATAATCCTGACTTTTCTGCATCTGCATGAGCGCGGCAATATCTGCCCGTGTCTTCGTGATCTCGAGATCAATGCCGGCCATCTGTGTCTGGAGATACGCCGCCGCCTTAGGATTAACCGACGGATCGCTCGCGGTCAGGCCGGAAGCATCCTTGCTGACACGCACAAGCTCGGCATTGGCCACCGCCAGGTTGCTTTTAGTGGCCGCTGCCGCCTGATTGACGATCGTTATCCAGTTGGGGTCGCCTTTCGCCTTGACCAACTCCTTGTCCCAGAACGCGACCCCGTCCTCAAGGCGCGCGATATAGCCCATCACCACACCTTTATTATTGGCGGCCTGGCCGTCATCGATCAAATAATACTTTTGCGCCGCCGCCACCTGATCCGCCGACATATAAACCGTGGCGTAATTCTTGCTTGCCTCCTGATTAAGCGCGGTAATATCGCTTTGGATCTTGCTGATATCGGTATTAATGAGGGCGACCTGCGCGTTAATATAAACGGTCGCCTGCTCATTCGTCGTAACCGTGTCCGGCGTGAAATATATCCGGGCCGCAACAAGGTCGGGGTTATTGATGTACTTGCTGAACACGGCCGCGCCATCAGCGAAAGACTGCGCCTGCTTCGCCAATCCTGAAAGTGTTTTATCGTCAAAAGAACCCGGGACAAAGTAGACATCCTTGCGCGCGTTTATTTCCTGAAGGTCAAGGCCCTGTTTGAGCGACTCCAGGTGGGCCACAAGGCTTTGCGTGAACCGGTTGTCCGCATCCTGGGTGACCGTCGCGCTGATACCCGCGCGGTTCTGGCGGGCCGTACCGACAGCCTCCTGCAGGCTTCCGATCTCAGCCTGCGCTTTGGCAAGCCGGGCCGCAAGGTTGTCAAGCGCGGTGCGTTGTGCCTCCAGGCCGCTGAGGTCAACGGCCGGCACGGCGGGATCGCGGCCCGTATCGACCGGACGGCGCAGCACGAAGATCTTTTCAACATCCGCCTGGCTGACGATCTCGACCTTGCCGTCAGGCATGATCTTGACCGCGCCCGTACCCGGCGTCCTCAACGCGGCATCCCTGGCCGCGTCGCTGTTGGCGCCGAATTCAAAGATCCCGACCTTGCCGCTCGGAAGGCCGGGGCCGCTGACAGCCACATTGCCTTCGGTGACTTTTTCTTCCTTCTGGACGCTGTCCCCAAAGAGCGTCTTGATCACAAGCGGCTGGTCTTCACCCAAAGACTGCGCCGCGTACCGTGACGCCTGCGCGTCGGTCAGGGACAACGACCCGTTCTCGAAAATAAGGCGGCGGGCCGGGATATCCTGGGCTTTCGGGATAAAGACCTGCAGCGTGTCGCCATTTTTACGGCCCGGCAGGCGCAGCCCGATCGGCAATTCAGCACGCGCCTCACCGCTGACAAGGACTGTCGGCGCGATCACGTTCGACGCCCCTTCGGCCTGCCCCGGCGCGACGAACTGCGGTTCAATGGTGACCATGTCCTTTTCAGGCCAGGCGCTGACCGTATGGATGCTGGAAGGATCAAGCTTGTACGTATTCCAGTTCTCCTTCAGCGTGGCCTTGTGATCGAGAACGAACGACGCGGCCAAACCGGTTGCCTGCGTTTCAAATTTTTGCGAGAAGCCTACACTCGTCTTTTCCGCCTCAAGGCTCAAGACCACGACCGGGAACACCGGCTGCGCGGGCGCACCGTCAATGGACGGGTACATCAGCATCCTGGCATTTTCCTGGTCAGCCCCGTTGCTCACGACATCGCCTTTGGCGTTGATCCTGATGGCATTCATCCCGACCAAAGCCTTCTTCTGGATCCAGCGGCCATTCTCATAAACAGGGATCATTTTTTCCTGCGTGCCGGGCATCCAGCGGCCCTTGGCATAAATATGGATGATCTCACCGGTGAACGGGTCGATCTCCGCCCCGGCGACCTTGTTGCCGTCAACTTCGCCCGCTTTCACCATATTGATCGTGGCCGCGTTGCGCGCCGCCGCCTGCGGGCTCGACAAGCGATGGAACTGCCCTTCACCCAGCCACTGGTTTACCTCCGCGCCCTTCTGGAACGCCTCCAGTTTGGGATCGATATTTTGCCATGCGCCGTCTTTTTGCTCCTGCGCAAAACGGAACCCGCGGGCCAATTCCGTGATCCCCTTGCGGCCGTCCGTCGCGCGCGCCAGCCTGACATTGATCTTGTAATAAAACACATACTGGGCCGCCGGGACATCCCTGCCCCTGGCATCCTTGACCATCTCCCCGGATGTGCGCCGCGCGATCACATAGGCAATATTGGGATCCGTTTCATACCGGGCGCGCACCGTGATGATCTTTTCAACTTCACCCATGATACTGGCCGGATTCCGGTTCCATACCGGTGTATGGTCCTTGTTCCCGAAAACAAGGTTAAGGCCCGGCAAATTACCGATGGCCGAAAGGATATCTTCCTGCACCCGCGCGACCGTGATCCCGCGATAATGCCTGCGGATGTCTGTCCCGTCATTGATCTTGTCGGTGGTCAGGATCAGCTGGCCCAGGCCCTCATCAGGGATCACCACAAACCCGTTCTGATCCCCTTCTTTATTACTGATCAAAGCATTATCCGCGAACTTGATGCCCTCATGGATCAGGCCGCCGATCGTCCAGGCCTTGCTCCACGGACTTTTCGCGTTAAATTTGTCCTTGTCTTTAAGGAACCCGTAAAGGTCTGATGGGAAATTACCGCCAGGGACATTTAACCCGCCATATACCGTGAGATACTTGTTCCCGGCAACATTCATCATCCCCGAAGGCGCCTCACCCGTCAGGCTGACACCCAAGGCGCCAAAGCTCTGCTCATTGGAAGCTCCAAGATTTTTGTCATACTGGCGGATCGCGGCGTTGACCACTTCAGGCGATGTCTGGGCCAGGGTCGCATAGCCATTCCAATAACCCACAATAGCCTTCTGAAGATCTTCCTGCTGTTTCGGGCTGATCTTGACACCGTCTTCTATCGCCTGCGCCGTCTTCAAGGCGTTGGCCTTGTCTTGCGCGTTCTTTTTCAGCGCCTTGAGAACATCATGATGAAGGTCTTTACCCGCGAACCAGTTCTTCACCGCTTCTTTAACACTTTCAGGAAGACTGCCGACCTTGCCCAGGCGGATGTTGGCAACCGTCATGGGCTTGCCGTTCTGGCGGACCTCGACCGTATACCCGCCCCTGGCGCTGGCGGAAGCAAATTCATTGCCAGCCGTTGCCGCACGGGCAGGATCAATATTGGCCAGGCCTTTGTAGATGACCGTGGTATTGCCGCTGCGGATCTCAAGCGCATCTTTACCAACCAGCGCAGGCGTTCCGGTCAAAATCGAACGGACACGCGCTGGTGCCGGTGTGCGCGTTGGGCCATGGGTCCCGCGCTCGAGCGTGTAACTCTTGACATCAATAACACCCGGCCTGGCCGTAATGGACGCTGACTCAGCCACCGGATCAACGGTTTCATTCTTATCGAAATACTGCGTCAAGGCTGAAGCCTGGGCATGAGCCGGCGTCTTCCATCCTTTGCCAAGGAGATCTGATAATGGCGCCTTTTGGTCCTGACCAGGTATAGTGGAAATGATATCAGGCGTGAGCGGTATCGCAGGCACCGGCGATGCCGTGGCTTTAGCCGGTGGCTCATGGGATCCGGTCGCGCAACCCGCAAGTGCCAGCAAGGCAGCAAGCGTCAAGAACCGGACACTGCCCGTAAGCCAATTCCTTCTCTTGCCCTTTGCCAGCGCGGCTCCAAGCAATCCTGTCAACATGAAGGCCTGGGCGATATTGCCCCCCATGCCCGCCAGCATGAAATTACGTGTGGGAGCCAGGCCAGGAACAGAGACGGAGGGATGCTCTGCTGACCCGGCCCCCACGCCCGCGACACGCACTTCTGCCGCGGGATGTTTGGGCGACGAACCCGAAATTTTTTGATTGGAATTCAAGTTGCCAGACTTGGCAATGAGGATCGTGGATGTCGTATCTGAAGGCGTAGTAACAACAGTTTTACCGGCCTTTTGTGTTTCCACTTGAGCCGTTATGTGACCATTGCTACTTTCAGAGACAAACACTCCAAGCGGTGTTTTTACAGCTGATATAAGAACAGAGCTTGCTGTCGTTGACGAACGGCCCTTTCTATCTTGCTCCGGCACTGATCTTCCGGCCGCACGAAGGGATCCTTCAAACGACAGTTGTCTTGTAGCTTCCTTTATAGTGTCATTGTCCGCAGTACTTACACTTCTCACACCTTGTGATAAACGTCCATTCCCGGCACGATCCATCTTGCCTGGGGACACCTTCCACACTTCAGGCGCTTCAAAGTTGCCTCCGGTCTTTGCGGGCATAATGCCTGCATTACCAGCGACACTACGGGCAATCCACACTTCTCTTTTCATCGCAGTCGGTCTTGAGACACCTGCTACGCGATCAACAGTCTCAGACGTTTCACTGCCTGCGGCACGACCGGCCACACGTATGGCACTGGTCATCCTGTCAGAACGGGTTGCGATCCATTCGGTTCCCAGATCACGATCTTGATCTATCTGAGCATACACCTTTTGAACCGCCGGCTTTGCAAACTGATGACGTTCGGCCGGAGATGAACCGGACGTAACTGCATTGCCGTTGTGATCAGCCACCTGGAGCGAACTTCCTGCTCCAGACTGGACATTTTCAAACTCCGCGCCAGAGATCCGCGCACGGACAGAGCGATGTTCATTATCTACAGTAACCGTACCAAAGGTCAGCGTACGGGCATTCGTGTTCCATGTCCCATCGGTCTTTTCAGCGGCAGACGCTGCAAGGATCGGACGGACCGCAAGCGTGCCGTTCACATGACTGCCATTCTCAACCAGCACCCAGACATACGGGGTACCAACGCTCTCGAACTTCTTGTTCACGCTCTCGCGTTCATCGTTCACCACAGGACCAGGCACACCCCTTAATACGGCTATGCTGTCCTTCGATACACCCATTGCCGGGACATTTCTATCCTGCTGACGGGTATTCATCGCGATCCGTTCGGCTTCCAGGCCGCGTTGCCTATTAGCCTGATACACCTCCTGAATCGCCGGCTTTGCAGACCCGTTACGACCGACCAGAGATGAACCGGTCGTAACCGCATTGCCGTTTTTGTCAGCCATCTGGAACGAACTTCCTGCTCCAGACTGGACATTTTCAAACTCCGCGCCAGAGATCTGCGCACGGACAGAGCGATGTTCATTATCTACAGTAACCGTACCAAAGTTCAGCGTACGGGCATTCATGTTCACGCTCTCGCGTCCGATGCTCTCGCGTTCATCGTTCACGTTCACGACCACGTTCACGCTCTCGCGTCCGATACTCTCGCGTTCATCGTTCACGTTCATGACCATGTTCACGCTCTCGCGTCCGATACTCTCGCGTTCATTGTTCGTGCTCGTGATACCATTTACAGTATTGCTCTCATTTTCCCCTTCTTGAACCTCATGTCTCGAAGCTTTCGGAGAAAAGCCGAGACATACTAAACGACCGCCGTCGCCGGACATTGATTGTATCTGCTCTAATGACATAGCGTTACGACGAGAGTAATACTCGTCAATATCTCCCAGAGACAGCGGGCCAATGGACCTGAACGGTTCGAACGCAGGGAAGGTCGGCGAAAAACCGCTGCCAGGACCGCTAAAACCACCCGAACTCGGCATGGGTAAGCTGGATAACGGCAAAGTTGGCGGCACCAATGGGTTGTTGTTGGGATAGATCGGGCCCGATGTGCCGGGCGCCACTGGCAAAGCTTTTTCACTACCAGGAGGTATGGCAAGGTCCTTGGCCTGCTTCTTTTCAGCCGCCTTCGCGGGTTCAACCTTGGTAATATCACGCTCTTGGAGCTTTATACCGGACGGCGCCTCAACTTTGGGGGTATCCATCGTCCTGGACACAGCAGGAGCCTTGACCGGTGTGGCATCCTTTTTCTCCTGGGACATGAGAGATGCCGTAATCCCTACAACTCCACTAATAATAGTAGTCACAAGGAGGTGGTGGAGGTTATTTCCAACCATCCGCGCAAACCTTACAACAGGATTAGCGGAAACTTTCTGCACCCGGGTTTCCGGTTGAGTTTCCTGGATCACGGCATCAGGCACAGCCTTCTGATGTGTCTTTTTCTCAGCTACAGGCAGTGGCATGACGGCAGGAACATTGCTCTCCGGAGCGTCCACTATCAGTTCAGAACCCTCTATCAGGGCCAATTCGTGTTTGCGCTGGATCACGTCATACGCGACAACTCCCTGGCGGACCAGCCGATTGTCGGCATCAAGGGCGGCAACGGGCACATACAGCCGGGCGCCTTCAACCGCCACAAGCTCAAATTCGGCCATCCTGGCATCTTTATAGAAAGCAACGCGCAATTGTGTGGTGTCGTCCCCCTTGAACACCAGGGTGGTCTGAAATACCTTGACCGCATCCTTCTTCTCAAGGATCGCGCCCCTGTTACCCACCATCCGCTGGGTTTTTTCATTATAAAGCTTATGGCTGACCTGTGGCGCAATACGGTCACCGGCCTTAATGCCTAGTTCCGGGACATCTTCATGGACTATCGCCAGCTGAGAATTGCGGCCATCCGCCTCCACCTTCAGATTGGACATATACGGGACACTGATGCCCTGGATCTCCAGGGATTTCAGGGTCTTGTTATCTTGCACCTCCACTCGCCGGCCCAATCCCTGCTCAAATACAGCTACAGCTGCAGGTTTTTGTTCATCATACGGAACGTTCCGGCCTTCCTGGTCCACTTCCTGTGTGGCGAGCTTCTCATATATAGTATCCGTCTTCTGGTCAAAGACTTCCCCAGGCTTCAGGGCTACCTTGCCCCGATCGGCCACAGTCAGGGTCTTTTGATCCGAACCCTGGACCAGGTAGCGTGTTTGCGCCTGCAGGCGGCCGATCACATCGGAAAGGCTCTGCTGCACCGCGTTCCTGTTATTGACAATATGCGCGACCTGCAGCAGATTACGGTACGCGGTCAATTCATCGATCTCATCCGAGACACGGCGCACCAACTCACTGCGTTTGGTCTCATCGGTCAAGGCCGGCATGGCCTTTTTCTCGTCAAATGTGAACAGGTTATCCTCAGGATTGACATAATAATGCCAAGTGTCTTTGGGATCAGGCATGCCCGCGCGGTGCTGGGTACCGGCACGGCCCAGTGTCTGGGTAGCTGTCATCAAGCCCTTAAGCGACAGCAGGTAGGTGGCGGCAAGACGGCCGGCCGGGCCTTTCCTGTCCGTGAACGGATTGCCGCCGGTCGGGTCGCCCACCATCAAGGCGATCATTTTCCCGCCATCCTTGCTCTGCAGCTGGCTGTGGATAAAGGATGTTGCCTTCTCGTTCCTCTGACGGTCCTTACCGTCCGCATATAAGGGGACAAAGCCTTTGGCTTCAAACTGGGCTTTGGCCTTTTCGAGCACATCTTCGGAGCCGTAGACCGCCACGCCCACGTTATCGCCCTGTTGCAAATTCCGGGCCACATCGTTCACCAGCGCCGTCAGCTGTTCATCGGTCGAATGGAACAGTTTCATATGTTCCTGTCCGATAAGTGTTTCCTCGCTGATGACCGCCACTTCACCCCCAAGGGCCGTGACCGCTTCTTTTTTGGCAAGTGTTCCCGTGGTATAGCCCACCCGGTTAAAGCCGACCTGCTGCACCGCTTCCGCGATGGTAATATGCTCCTTGCGGGTGGCCATGAGCGCGTTCATGATGAAGAAATCCGCCTCTTTGTCGTCAAGCTTAAGCTGGCGTGCCACATGGGCGGTCACCACACCCGCCAGGACATTGTCGCCGAAGATCGTGTTCTCGCGGACCACATTGTCCTCGCCGCGCAGATGATAGAGCTGGGTTTGTTTGATACCGGCCTGCCGGGCCTTGAGGTCTTCCAGCGCCGCCACCTTTTCATCGGACGGCAAACTGCTGAATTTGTTGTACTCCGCGAAGAATTCACGGATAGCCGCCAGCTCTTCAGCCGGGACGGGATCATAATTCTTCAGCGCCACCATCTGACGGAGGCGGGCAACCGCGTTGACATAAACGATCAGGTCATCCACCGTCTTGATGCTGGACGGGAGGGCCTTGTTCGCTTTCAAATCATTAAAAAGCACTTCCGCAAGCCCGCGTTTCTCAGGGTTCAGGACCGCGTTGAAACGGTCAGCGACGCCGATGCTGGTGGACCGGGCCATCCCGAGGACCGGATTGGTCCACAGGCCCTGCGGCACAGCCTGTTCCCATTCATCCACCTTTTTCAGCAGAAGCCGCACGAGGCCCGCTTCGGCTTCGCCCTTGCGGAACGCGTCGCTCTCTTTGGCGGTCTCGAAATACGGGATCCCGGAAGAAACGACCTGTTCGCTTTCTTCGTCAAATTTCTGTTTTTCATCCATGATGGTGATCAGGATCTTCGGCAATTTGGCCTGATGATACACGACATCGTTGGCGCGGTTGAGGATGGCTTCCTTCACCACATACCGCAGGGTGAAGCGGGGCTCGTTCTCCTGCGGCATCTCCTCATCCTGCAGCGGGATCATTCTCGCTTCAACCACGTTCCTGGGATCTTGTATGTCCGCCTTGAGGGAGGTCACGTTCGCGATGCCGCTGTTGCTGATGCGGGTCAGCGCGTCCCAGGCAAAAGGATCGCTCACGCGCAGGCCATCGACCAGATTGTTGTTCAGGACCCAGATCTCGTAGGCGCCATGGGCTTTTTCATCGCCCTGCCACAACGTAAAGCTGGCTTCAGCCGCCAGGACCTCGGCGAGCGCCTTGCCCGCGCCGAGCCGTTCAATAATGGCCAAAGGAACGCGCGCGTCAGAAATATTCAGGTTGTTCGCTACTCTTAATATAGTATGCGCGATCTGATCAGGGTTCACGTCAAAAGGTTTGCCCAATTCATTGCCTTTGGCAATGGCCTGTTCATAGCCCTTCATAACAACGTCGCTGATGCGATCCTTATT
Organism: Candidatus Omnitrophota bacterium; assembly: GCA_903861305.1. Lineage (GTDB taxonomy): Bacteria > Omnitrophota > Gorgyraeia > Zapsychrales > Fredricksoniimonadaceae > Fredricksoniimonas. The sequence goes on from CAIOTT010000026.1 coordinate 31,030, forward strand.
CTTGGACCACAGGGCAACTGACTTTCCAAGTTTCTGTTCGGCAATGATCCTGGTGTCGATCATGGCCTTGGCCGCGTTGACCGCCGCGGTCAGCGCCGTACGCTGGTCGGCCGTTATCGCGGTGGCCTGTGCGCCGTCCGTGCCGGTCCTGGCCTGGGGCACAGCGAGAGGCTCGGGGACAGGCATCCGTATAACATTGGAAGGCAGAGACTGTTCAACAGACTGTGGCGCCTCAGCTTCCGGCGCGGGCATCTTGATGATCTTCGCGGGGGTAGCAGCCACCGGCTCAGGGGTCACCACGGCTTCAGGGGGCTGATACACCGGCGCAGGCATCCTGATAACGTTGGTCGGCAGCGGCTGTTCGGTTGCCACAGAATCCTGCGCTTCAGGCTTGGATCCAGTCTGTCCATAGAGATCGGGATAAAGCCGCTTGTTGCGCGCGAGCTCCTGTTCCGATGTCCCCTGTGGATCCGCCGCCGTGCCGTTCATCAATTCAAGGTAATTGCGCAGCTGCGTGGCCGTGATCTTGCCGGCATGGAAGCGGTCGACCTGTTTCTTCATTTTCAGCTTGCGGGCCAGGACCTCATCGCTGTCCGCGGCCTGGGCAGCCTTCAGGGCATCCGCCGGGTTCAAGAAGACCAGGTGGCTGTCAGAGCTCAGGCCGTAACCCCACTTTTCAAGGTAGGCCACAAATTTCTCACGCGTAATTTCACGCTCGCCGTAGCGGTCGATCATCTTTTGCACCGCGGCAGGGATATGCTTCACCCTCAGGTTGCCGTCAGCGGTCAACGCCTGGCCATTGCTGGCAAGCTTGGCCAGGATGGCCGCGGCACCGGTCGCGCCGAAGGCAAGGGTCAACATCTCCTTGACCAGGTCAAGGCGTCCGGTGATCTCGGGCACATCCTCAATGGCAAGCTTGATCTCGGCTATGACCAGGTCTTCCTTGCCCGCGAGCTTGACGAACATGGCCTTGATCTTGTCGAACGACGGGTCGCCGGCCAACTTCTTGGTGCGACCGCGCACGTACATGCCGAAACCTTTCACGGGATCATCCCCCGCCTTCTTCATGGCGTAATCCTGCCAGGTCGGGTCGTCCATGTTGTAGATCGTACCGTGCTTGCCTTTGTGGGCCGTCTGCGAACCGGCGTAGAAGGAGGCGCCGACGTCCTGTGCAGAGTCCCTGGTATCGGTCAAGGAGGCGTGGTCTCTGAGTGTTTGGACAGCCCCAAGGAATTCAGCGCCGTCAATGTTTACATCCGAAGCTTCAACGATTTGCTGCGCCAGGTCGATCTTCTGCAAAAGATCACGCTCAGGCACTGTAATAACGGTTTTGGCCTCTGCAAAATCAACAAGTTCACGGATGCCGCGCTTAAGGATGCCATCGGCATCACCAACAACGGCCGCACGGTCTTTTGCATCTGAAGGATTAAGGTCAAAGATGTTCAACGGGGATGTAGCAGCAACCTTCTCCTGCGCCTTGTCTGACTTCTTGAACCAACTGAATACGTTGCTTAAGAAACCAGAAGCCGCAGGTTTTAAATCATTTATTTCATTTTGACCGGGAAGGTCGGGGACAACGGGGGCTTCTTGTTGAAGATCAACGGGCACTTCACCTGCCGCCGGCGGAGCCGTCTTAGGATGAGCTTTTTTCGTGTTACCCGGTCCAAAAACAAATCCAACCAGGAAATTTAACAGGGAGTTCGCTTCCTCCAAGGATACAGCCCACTGACCGTCCTCCGTCAACTTGTCAGCAAGCTGCGCCTGCTTCATTATATATTTAAGTTCAGAACTATTGGTCGCAACGAACCGGCCCTGGCCATCCGCGACAAAGATCTGTTCGCCCGCCACAAACCCCGCTTCTTTCTTGTCACGATTAAACCAGCCATCCGCGTCCACAGGCACATACCGGCCATCGATAACGATCGCTTCCGCCTTAGCGGCGACTTTCTTGCCGGCATCATCAACGGCAACGGGCCGGACCAGCTGATACTGTTGCTGCAGCGGCGTGATCTTTTTCGACAAGACCTCAAGGTCCGGACGGCCCGCGACCTCGCCCTTCATGAGGGATGTTACCCCCGTGCGCGGCTGGACGAGGAAGATTTCCGTCAGCTGGACATTGCTGCCGGTTTCAGCAGGCAATGACTGTTTCAACGTCGCGATCAAATTCCCTTTATCCGTTGTGATCGGCATTGCGACCACTCTGTATCCGCTCTTCTTCGATGCCAGAAGGCCCGCGGCCTCCATCTTCATGAGTTCGATCTTCGCCAGGGGCCTGCCTTCGCCCCCAACGGCAGAATAAACCAACCCTGTACGGCGGTCGATCATGTTCTTTTCAGGCTGATCAAAACCAGCCGCAGCAAGGCTCTCGACAATTTTATTATCAGGAACCTCAGTCGGAATCGCTTCAGGCACAAAACGACCGGCAGACGCCTCATCCATCCCCGCGTGCTCGAGTTCCGTGGCTTTATCCTTGGTCCTGCCATCCTGGATATCACCCAAAACGGCGTTGGTGGCGATATCAAACCCGACGATCGCACCAGTCTCCTGATCGACAATGATCATGCGGCCTGTCGAGCTCATCAACTTGATCTGCCCTTTCTCATTACCATCCAGCTTCTTGTAAAGCGGATCAGCAAGGATCTCGGCCACGACACGCCTCAGATCAACATTCGTCAGCGCAACACCCAATTTTTCCGCACCATTCAGATCGGTAAGCTCTGTCTGAGCATTCGCCTGATGCTGAACCTTCCACATCAATTTATCTTCCGCGTGACGCTTGACCGCCTGAAGACGAAGATCAGCCTCGACACCCCTGTCTTTCAACTCTATGGCCGTATGGCTGAACATATTCTGCAATTCCAGGGCAAAGGCATTGTCGATCTCGGTCTTGTCCCCGATCGGGATCGCCAAAGTAAAACCAGGCATATCCATCGGCGTGATATGAAGGACATTCTGGTCATCCACCTCATCCCTGGAGATATGTGAAAGGGTCCGCAGGGCGTCCGGTGACAATTGCGCCAGGTTCTCGAACGACGCTTCCAGGCGATACGCCATCACGCGCGCGCGTGTGAAGTTCTCGGTCGCAGCCTTGGCCCGCGCGAGGACCTGGGCTCTGTCATTGATGCGGGCCGCGTAACGCGCGCCCACCATATTCTTGAGACCTTCATGGAGCTGGGTATAAACCTCGCCCAGGGCGAACTGCGCATTGTAAATACCGATCGCCTCGCCGCCATTGAGCGCGGCAAAGATAGCCTTGAGCTCCTCCTCATTGTAGCCGGGGAAGTCTTCCGCCTTGAAAACCCTGCCCTTGGTGTTCTCGAAGAATTTCATGGCAAGCTGATAACCCGCGCCATTCTCGGCTACTTTAATATATTCTTTTTTCAGGAGGTCTTTGACGATCTTCTCGCCATCCAGCCCGGCAAATTTTTCTTTAAGCTTGTCGATCTTGGCAAGGTCAACATGGAACGCCGTGTTATTGAACAATCGTGACGCCTTCAGGACGCGGGCCGCCAGGCCTTCCGCTTCCATAAAAGAGATCGCACCGTTAGCTTTTTCGATACGGTCCCTAAGGTGCATAAATTCATGTTCCAAGACGTTGAGAGCATACTCGTCATTGCCTGTCAACGCGGACAACAAGGTATCAACACCGAGTTTCACTGAATCATTGGTAGTGGTGGCCGCCTGCCCGCTGTCAATAAGGTCAAAATCAAGCTGGATCGACTTGACCTTGGAACCGGTAAAGCGAACACCAACAGCTTCCAGGGCCTTGGCCAGAAGGTCATTCCCCGTGCGGGCTTTTTCCAGGTTTTCCTCTCTGATGAAAAGCTCAAAGGGGCCATCGCCTTCTTGAATGCCGAAAATCTTACGGCGTTCAACAAGATTCCGCAGCGCCTGCGTGATTGCGGCTTCCGCCTTCGCCTGAAGGGCCGTATCACCCGTCTTTCTGGCTTTCTCACGCAGGCTCATGTTTTCCTTGATGGCCTGCGTGTTCGTATTTTCCTTCATGATCTCGCTCTCAAGACGATCCGCGGCAATGACAAGATCGCCGTGCTCAGGTTTCTCAAGGCCCATTGCGGTAATAATATTCTCGATCTTGATCTCGTCTTCCGCGGTAGAATTCTTCATCGCGATCGTATAGAACTCATCCTTCTTTGTGAAGATCCTGCCGCCCAGCATGACGGCCTTGATCTCCTTCTTGCCATTGTCCGTCGTATAAATATAATTACGCTCCGGCGACACCATGTCGCCTTCCTTGATCGTCTGCCCGCCCACGGTCACACCGTCCTTGCCCACCGCCCCGACCCTGGATTCACCTTCATACGCGCCACCGCTCATCTTGAATATGTAGCGGGTATTGATCGGTACGATCACTGCCCCGGCGGCGCCAGCATTTCCGGAGATAAAATGGAACGACTCATCCGACTTGATGTCAACAAAATGGCGATGCGGATCGCGCTTGATCCACTGCACGGCACCGTCATGCCCGCGTGTCTCTGAGACCTTGTAACCCTGCGCTTCATTCGCCTGGACCATCGCGGCCGCGGCGTTCTGGATCTCGGTCGACGTTATTGTTCCCGGAACCCGCCCGGCATTGTTCAAGGACTGCAGCGCCATCGCCGCAGCCGCACCCAGCGCCGTCAAATAACCTGTGGCACGGCCGGTATTCTTGTTGAATTCAATGTACGGGGTCAGCCACTCCCATTTGGCATCAAGCTTATTCCCTGCGGCATCCTTGTTAACCCCTGCGGCTTCAATATTATTTACCAGGTCAGCCGACTGATCGCCCTCTCTCAGTCCGCCAAACTTGTTTTCCATTTCCTTGATATCTTCAGCGCTCCTGGTCCCGTAATTGAGCTTGGCCTTTTCCCTGCCATCTTCCCCGGGTTCATGCGAGATGCCGTTATACACCGTAAGATCGCCAAAAACCTTCGTATGGGCAATAGAAACTTCCTGGATATCCTTGGGCTTGACCTCATGCAGTGCCTCCACACCCGCTTCGTCGCCCAACGTGACCCCCAGCAAGGTCCTGAGGGAGCGGGCGGAAGATTCAAGGCCTATATCGCGTTCTTTCTTCTCGGCGAGGTTAAAAAGGAACTCGGACTTTTCCGCGTCGTCCTTGGCGCTGTCCAGCAAAGCCTTCTGGGTGGCATTGAGCTGGTCGGTATCCACATAGACCTTGAGCCGCCCGACATCAGCATTACCTGCATCCACATTGCCAAGCAAGGCGCGCTTGGCCGTAGTGCTCGTCCAATCACTGGTAGCGCGGCCCATAAGCTGTGAATAATAAACCGTGTCTTTCAGTTCGCCCACATGATAAATATTGGCAATGTACGACTCTTCCAGCCCTTCCAGGCCCAGGAGGTTCAACCCGGCATCAAATCGCGGGATAAGGATAACAAGTTTTTCATTCGCCCTTTGGGGATCCTCGAGCATGGCCTTGATCGCTTCTCGCGCATTGTCCACTTCTATCGATTTATCGCCACCGCCCGTGATCGTAATGATCTGGCTGTCTTTAATGCCCTTACCGTTATCATTCAAAGCCTCTTTCATATCATGCGCCAACGCAAATTCTTCAACAGCCACGACCAGGACCCTGGCCTTGTCGGCCCCCTTGTAACTTTCCAGAACATCATTACGCGCCGCGTTGAACATGGCTGCCTTGGCGCCCGAATTGAAAACCACCTGATCCCGCCGCAGCGGCTCTATTTCTCCGATCACCACCACATCGCCATGGCTGCCCATAATACCCGGATTAGCTTTAAGCCCCGCTTCTTTCAAAGTGTCCAGGTCCGGCGTGGCGCTGAAGAAAACCATATTCTGCGCGCCAATGTCGCGGATCACCTTCTGAAGGTCGGATGAAATGGCCTTTTCAGGGCGCGACAGGTAATCAGCAACCCTGGTCGTATCCGCGCCAACTGAGATCGCGCACATCGCGGCATCGAACGAAGACTGGAAAATATGATTTTTTCTCGTATTGGCTTCATCGGCAAGAACGAAATCCAGAATAAATCCCCGGTGATTCATATTGTTTATGTCAAAATGTGTGGTAAGATCCCCGCTTTTTTCATCGGCCAACTTTATGATGGCCGCTCTCTCCTTAAGATCTTTCGCCTCAAATTCCCACTTGTCCAGGACCAAACTCCCATTATCGGACTTGATAATACGGGCCACGACTTCATGTTCCACCCCTTGACGATCCGTTATTGTGGTCTTGACCGTACCATAATAATGATTGGTCGCTACCCTGTTCAACTGCCGCCACGCGGCGTCGATCATCTTGTCGACCGTAGCCTTGTTCTGGTCGTTCGCCTCCACACCGGTGCTGGAATCAAACATGACCTTGTGGATATCTTTCCTGATCTTGTCCGGTGTCCATTTATCTTTACCTAAAGTCTCCCCATTGTCGTTCTTGACCAAAGCCTCCATCCGTTTATAAATATCGCGGGACATCGTGGCCGCGGTGTGAAGCTTGCCCTTCAACGAATCGAACATGTCAGCGGTATAATTCCCGCCCATCGTAAGCCCCGCGCCCCTGGTCAATTCCTGGTAATCGTCCACATAGATCAAATTCTTCGGCTTTTTCATCGAAAGAAGGAACTCATGCCCTTCCGTCCCAGGGGCAATGTGAAAGCCCTCCAAAGTGGCGCCTGACATGATAAGTACATCCGTACCGGCAAACGTGACAACTTTCATTTCCCGGCCGTCCTTCATCTCAGGCTTGGCTTTCTCATCTAACACGACATCTGTCGCAACTCTCTCATCGCGCAAAATAACCTTTTCCCAACCCCAAAAAGGCTCTTCCTTGGAGTCTTTTTGAAGTTTGCTCAATCTTTCTTCCAGCGCCTCATCGCGCGGCATATGCTTTTTCTCAAGATCTGTTTTCGCCTTCTTGAGCGTCGCCAATTCCTGGCTGTTGTTCCTGTCCTCCAGATAGAGCTCCTTGCCCATATACTTGTACGCTTCATCCCCATGCCGGGCCACATAATTGATCTGTTTGCCATCAACTTCCACGATCCGGTACACGGCTTTCATGAATTCAAGCACGTTACCCTCGGTCACGGTCACCAGCGCGGTCTTGGCGTTTTCCCGGCCGTTCACCAGGCGGCTCAAAGCCTCGCCCATCAGCGCGATCATGGTCTTACCGCCGCCTGTCCCCTTGACGAAAACCTGACCACCCGGCGAGAACGCCACATGCGCCATGGCTTCCGCCAGGAGGAACCTGTGTTTTTTCTGTAATTCCTGCGTGTTTTTGTCTTTCTCAACGACCATGGCGCTGCCCAGGTCAAGTTCATATTTGCTGCTCATGGCATCCCAGTGTTCCTGGGACCGCCTGATGAACTTCATGATAGCGTTGATATTCTTGGCCTTTTCTGCATCTTTGCTCCTGATGTGACCCGGGGCATCCGCATCATACGACAACACTAGGTCGTAACGCACATTTTCCATAAACGGGATCGCGTCCTTTAACGTCATCTCTTCAAGTGACTTCTCTTTGAAATTACTACCAAGGTCCCTGATCCCGTTATAGTTCTTTTCCAAAATAGAACGCAATTCGCCGGGTTCAAATAAAAATCCAGCTTCTCCACGACTCTTAAGCTTATCTATCGAAATTCCTTCTGGAAGTGTCAACTTATTATCCATAAGAGCATCTGCCAGTTCCTTATGGAAAGACGAATCTCTGAGGATGCCATTCAGAGTGTCGATAGAATCCGCATGCTCCGGGATCTTGAATCCAGCCTCACGCAAAACACCCAGGAACGTCGAAGGTGTCTTATCACCCTTAAAATCACTCGCCTTCAGTTCAAACGAAGCCAATTTCAATTGATCCTTGACCATGCTGATAATATGTTCAAGCCTCACCGGATCTATGTTACTAAAGACCTGAGGAGCCACATTCAGCAAATCATCATTACTATTTTCCCTAGCCGCTCTCTCAATCTGTTCACGTATTTTGTTTGCAAATTCACCAGCTTTAGCCATTAGATCCTTCCTGTCCATTTTCAAAATAGAAGGATTTCTCATGACTTCCAGCATTAACATGGCGTCTTCCAGCGCGCGTTGGCTGCGCGACGTGGCAAGGATCTCTTTCTGCAGGAGATCAATGTAATCACCAAACTTTTTATCATTTTGACTCGCGTCTGATTCTCCAAGGCGCGACCCCTTTGATTTTTGCAACCTTTCAAGAACCGCCTTGGCCAATTCTGCACGGTTGCCAAGGTACTCCTCAATAAATTTTTCCGAGAAAGGCGTTTCAACCTTTTCCTTCAAAACCTGACAATCATTGGTCAAATATTTTTCTGTGATCAACCCTTTGAGCAGTTTATCTATATCTATATCTGTCTTCGAAGCAATATTTTCCAAACCCAGCCTGGCCTGCATCTTGTACATGGTAAACGTATCCATATCCACGTAAAAACCGAGGGCAATGGCCCGCGTGGCTGCCATCCTTTCGCCCTGCAAATCGAGGATCTGTTGCCGCTGTTTCGCCATTTCTTCGATCGTCGTCTTGTACGTGGCCATTCTTCCCGCGGCCGCGGCCAATGTCTGGTCTTTATCCTTAAAATACCGTTGCAGGCGCTCATTGCTGATACCTTCAGGCTCCCCAACCTCGGCCTTATGACCGGCAAGGATCTCCTCGGCCACTTCTTTGGTACGAACTGTCAATCGGTCCGCCGTTTCAGGAGAGAGCCTGCTATTTTCCAGGCCTTCATGTTCTTTCACAATATCACCGGCCCTGGCCTTCAAGGCATCATTGGCATACCCTTCCTTAATAACGACAAACTTGAGGAGCGCCAGGGCCCGCTGTGTCTCGGCCTCCGGGCTTATTTCATTCAGGTTCTTTTGGTCATTCTTCAAATCCTCGATCGTTTTATTGACCCTGGCAATGTTGTCATTAAGATCTTTCAAAGATTTGTCCAGATCGTTTCTGTAATCAACGACTATTTTCTCAAGTTGCTCTATTCTTTTCTCTATGTCAGGTACCATACTCATAGTCAAATAGTAATTCTTCCTGGCGTCCCGATTGTTTTCGTCCTTCAGCAATATTGCGTGATATTCAGTTGCCTTGTGTTCAAAATCCTTTTTCTCTTTTTCCAATTCATTAATCTTTTCTTGCTCTGGCAGGCTTTCAAGTTGCTTTTTAAACGAGGCTTTCTCTTCTTCCAACACGGATTTCTGTTTTTCCAAATGCTCAATCGACCGCGGCGTGGCATACATCCCTGCCTCAAAAAGATTGGCCTGGAGCAATATCTTAAGCACGGGATCGGGTTCCCCCTCGATCAGGCGCCTCAAATTCTGTTCATAATCCGCCTGTGCTATCAAATCACTGATTATCTCTAAATTTTGTCCATGTTTCGCGGTCTCCTCTTGCAGCCTGTCTTGTTCCGCGCGGTCTTTCGGATCCTTTTCACCAGACTTGGCTTTCAGCTCTTCCAGTCTTTTCACGTTGTCCGCATTCGTCACCGCATTTTTCTCAAACGCGTTGATCTTTTCACGGATAGCCTCAAACCCGGCCGCGCGTGACGCCTGATAGGCACCAGACTCAAGGCTGCCCAGGAGCTTCTGTTCAACCTCCAGCAGTTCAACGCGATGGAATGCGGCCTTACGCGCATCATCCAGGGCTTTATTCGACATATCGTTTTCGTAAGCCCTTTGCGCCTTGAAATGGTCGATCTTGGCGCTAATGAACGCGTCTGAAGCGGGGGTATCCCTGTCCAGAAGATTGGAGATCTCCCTGGCCTCATAGAATTTTTGTCTAAGGACATACATCCTGTCCGAACGCTTCAGGTCATCGGCAAGTTCCTTTGAGGAAAGCTCTTTTGTCTTGTTATACTCAACAATAAGATCGATCAGCGCCTTGGGGGCTGTTGAGGCAAATTCAGCGAGAAAATCCAGGCCTTTTGTGTCTGTAACAGATTTTTTCGACCGCGCGTCCAATTGCGCCATAACTTTAGTTATGGTATCAACAAGGTTCTTTTCCTGATAAAGCTCGCTGTCGATCCTGTCTTCAGCAAGAACCTCTTCCACGGCCTTCCTCTCACTTGCGGTGAGCCGCCTGCCGGTGCCGTCCTCAACCCACGTGTCCAGTGCCTTGATCACGTCACGTTGCAGATCTTTCCGCGCCGCCGGCATATTCTCACCTTTAAGGGTCGCGGAAGCCACCCGCTCCTGATACTCCCTTGCACCCTGGATCTTGTCATTTTTCTCACTGCCGCGCGCCATTGCCGCGTCAAGCTTGTCCCTCAAGTACTGCACCTCATGCGAAGAAGTCCCATCGGATGACCGTGACTCTGCCGCCTTGATCGCCGCCGTGATCTCGTCATAAGACCTATCGCCCTTCTCTGATCCCATCAAATACTCCTGGCGCCGGAGAAGCTCCGTTGTTTCAACATCAAGCGCTTGTTTCCTGGCTTTATGGTCATTGTTGTCCTTCAACGCCGGCGTTTCAAGCTCCAGGAGCTTGAGCTGGTTCGATTGAGATTTCACCCGGTCAAGATCCGCCAGAATGGTATAGTGCTCTTTCACCTGGTCGTTAGGAGCGTTCCTGATCTTTTCCTCATAATATTTGGTCGACGAGGCCTCATTCACCTGGGCTTGCGCATCCTCATGCGCCTTGTACGCTTGAGTGAGATCCGCCTTGGCCTGGGCCCGTTCCGTCGTGGCTTTGGTCAATGCTTCACTCTGTTGTGGTGCTTTCCTGGCCTCATTAAAAGCCGCATCAGCCTTCTTATATGCCTCCCGTTGCTCAATAAGATCTAACCCGGTACTGGCCACCTTGTCGTTCGGATCAGCCTTAAGCCTTTCGTGGAGCTGTATTTCATAGCCGCGATCCAGGATGTTCTGTCGCTGCGTTTTCAGCGCATCGATCGGTGCGTTAAGGTGGGCGATCATGTCTGCGTTAAACTTCTTCATCTCCACGTCCGGGGGAAGTGATTTCTCCAGGGACGCTATTTTCTGATCCATCTCAGCTAGGGTTCCGGGAACAGTGCCGCGGTATTCCGGCGTGGCCGCGGCCTGACGGTACTTGAGTTCTTCACTGACCTGCTCAACACGGCTGCTATGCTGACTGATCTCACCCGAAAGGCTCTGGAACTGGGTACGCTCTTCAACTGTGAGCCCGGTCGTCTTCTGTTTTGCGTCAAGTTCCTGAAGCCGCTCGCTCTTTAACCCGTACTGTTGCGACTCATGGGCTAATGTGATCTGGGCCTGCTCGATCCGGAGGTCTTGGACCTTGACATCATCGCGGTCAGTGCCTTTGGCGGTCAACCGGTCGATCTCACGCGAGATCTCGCCCTGCCGGTACGCGCTGGCAGCCTGCGTATCACGGGCGGGTTTCAGGCCGAGCGACCAGAACGCGATGGTCGAGGCTTCCTCATTGACCGCCTGGCCGGCTTTCTCTTCCCCGTACTTCTTCGCATTGACCGCGATCTCATTCTTCACGTCATCCGTTATCTTTTGGCCCGGATGTTCCTGTTCCCAGCTCAACTTCGCCATGTCTGTATAGTTAGCGGCCTCTTTCGCGGCCATAGTTGCCTTGAAATCAGTCTGTTCCAACCCCCATTCCGCGACAACTTTAACGCCGGCAAGCCAGCTGGCTGTGGCAGGAATAGAATGCGCCCAGGGATTCGACAAAACCCTGGCCACATAATCACGCGACCCTCCGGCCTTTTCAAAAAGGCTCAGTGCCGGCTGTGTGACCGCGAACATCGGGCCAAGCTGGGTGCCCATTTTAAAACCGCTGACCATGCTTATAATGTTGGAACCGACAATGCCGTAAGATGCATGATTCTTATCGCCCTCAATAGGAATATAAACCGCCTTGCGCGCTTCATTCCAGGACGCCGTTTGCGCCGCTAGATCCCACTTCTGTCCTGTGAAAAGAGAAGCAAGCCGCTTGCTTGCGAATTCCCCGGCTGCTGTGGCCACATTGAATGCGGGCATGGTCAGGGCAAAATCAACGCCGCTGCGCAGGCCGACTTTCCAGACAAGGTCCGGATTCTCCGCGAAGATCTTCAGGCCGCCGCCCTCCATCTCCCCTCTGGAAATACCCAGGATCTTAGAATTAACGAAATCCTGTACGCGCTCTTCCTTCCACATTTTTGTCGTCAACCCGATGAAGGCACCCGCCATCCCGTAGCGAGCAGCTTTCCAGAGGTCTACATCCTTAAGCTCCTTGCCACGAAGCATCTCATCCGCAACAGAAAACCCTGCGCCGACACCCGCTCCAACTCCCGCATGTACTATTTTCCATTCCCCCAACGAACGCGACGCGTCGCCGGTTCTTCCCAAGAGAAGATCAGGCAGGCGCTTTTTCTCCGCCGCCCCGCCAAGCGTTCCTGCACTGTTAGCTGTCCCGGATTCGACCTCGCCCTTTGTCCCGTTTAACATGTTCTGGACCCACTTGCCGCCATTGGTCATTATCGCGCCAGCGCTGCCGGCAATAAAGAACCGTCCCGCGGCGCTTCCCATATCAAACTTGCTTGTCTCGATCCGCGTCGTAGTAATGGCGCCATCGCGCACAGCACCGCCAATAACACCGGCGGTACCAAACTCAACACCATTGATCACGCGCTGCAGCCATATCTTATCCAAACCGAATGCTTTCAAAGGTGTATTAAGGAAACTGCCCGCCAAACCCCCGAGTGTAAAACCAACCGTAAAATCCCGAAGACCGTTCATAGGCTCATAAGATTGACCTTTAAGCCTGCTTTCATAGTAACCCAACCCTGTGTTCACAGCACCCATCCCCACGCCTGTTGTCGTGCCATTGACAACCATGCGTTGTACCGTGCCCTTCGCCGCCCATGTCTCCATTGCTTGACTGACCTTGCCAACACCCTCACCCACGCGAAGGGCGTTCGCCGCCATGGCCACCCCTCCAAAAGCCAGTTCATATTGCGCACCACTCCTGCCCCAGGCCAAGCCGCCGGAAACAACATCATCCATGCTGGCATGCCCTGTCTGCACATAAGAAACAAGCGGCGTAAGCACAGCCCCGGCACCACCCATGGTCATGGCCGCCCGGCCGGTGGCCATGCTGAGCTTGACGACGGCACTGCTCTTTTCCAGGGAAGAAACCGCATCTGCTGCTCTAAGCAAGCCGCTGCCCCAGGTTGACATTTGAATTTCTGTGGTCTCACCCAGGATCGCCCCGACCTCCATGAGTTTCAGCCCGCCGCTCAGGCCCTTGATGCCTATCCCAACGCCGCCAGCCACAGTCAGCGGGATCGCCAGGGCATCGACCATATTCCAATGGCCAGGATCCACGACCATCGCGGTCTTCTTGAAACCGGCATCGCTCAACGCCACCCCGATCCCCGTAGTTTTATCGCCAAGCAGTGCAGGAAGATATTTTTCCATAGCTCCGTCGCCGTGGAATATCACCTGGGTACCGTTGATTTCATAATACGCGCCTTCGGTTGGTTTTTCCTTCAACCAAGGGGTCTTTACCCCCTCGATCGGTGCTGCTGAATAATAAACCGTTTTATTACGCATGTTCTCCGGGAGCCCGGTCATAACATACGTTCTGTTCATCATATCCTTGGTGATATCAGCCGCAACACTCTTGGTGATATCAGCCACTCCCTTGATAATAAGATCTGAAACACCATAATTTGTTGGGATGAATTGCCTTGCCCCTTCCGGAACCCACATGGCCACAGCGGCATTCTTCATGTCGTAATACGCCTTGACAACAGCGGCGCTGAACTCTACGACCGGAGCTGCCATTTCTACCAACGTCGGGCCATCCTGGGGCTGCCAATCAGACGTCATCTTCCGCCACCGCCCAGCATTACCAAGGCTCAGATCCTGCTCAAGATTCCCGCCCTTCAGATCCTTCCCGCGCACAACATTTGTTGAGGTAAGATGGGCTGAAGACTCTTCCGAGACCGCACGGCCGTTCTCATCCCTTGCTGCCTCCATGGCCGCCTGCTTGCCTGGATCGATCGCATACTGCGCCAACATAAAGATGCTTTGAGGAACTCTAAGCAAGCCTTCCCAGGCACCGCGCATGATACTGGCTTCCTTGTTTTCAATCGTATGCAAGGTCTTGATATCCTTGACTTCGTCAGTATTTCCTTGCTGAGAAGTAAATTCACGTCCTTCACCTGACTGGAGGGTGACTGTTTTACCGTTCATCAGGTCGATAACCTGTGCATTCGCCCCTTGCTTGAAAGCCAGATAACGCCCGCCCTCGATCATCGGCTGCGCGGAAAAAGACTGGTTGACGGCGCTATACAACACCTTGCCATTCAATACAATGCTCTGGTTTTTGACTGCCGCCTCGGTGCCAACGAAACTGCTGCTTTTCCCGTTCGGGCTGTAAACCACGCCCAAAAACGTGTTGTCCGTGGAATTGTGGTAAACATCCTGCATATTCACGGCATTCGTCTTACCGATCTTCTGGTCCATGGCGAGCGCCGTCTGGGGCGTGGTCGCATTCAGGGACACGCCGTAGAAAGCCCCGAACCCGCCGGGCGTGTGGGTCATTGCGCCGCTGAATTCATTCTGCTGTGTTTTTTTATTAAAACTGCCGAGCGCGTAATTGAGGAACGTGACCCCCTGCTGCCCCGGCTGCAGCTGCTGGGCCATCTTGATATATTTATTCACGTTGGCGTCACTGGACGTCATCTTGGCCAATTCCGTATCAGCGTCCTTACCGGAATAAACAATGGCAACCCCGCGGCCCAGGCTGTTCGCTCCAATGACCAGGGCTTTCTCCCCGTCTATTTTCAGGTCTTTTTGATCAGGATCAGGCTTTTTACCCGCTGTCGACCCGAAGGGCGATAGCATCAGGTCCGTGGCGCCATAGATACTGAGCGTGCTGTCAGCCAGACGGTCCGAAGCGCCGCGCTGGATATCAAAGCTGGTGCTGGTATAATTCAGTATCTTGCTGTTGGGGAGGTTATTAAGGACATTGTTCTTCCCGACGATCTTCGCCGTGAATTTGGCGTCTATATCACCCTTTGTCAGGCTGCCCCAGTGCGGGTCCGTGCCGTTGCCGCCGCCCATGTACATGGCTTTGCCACGATGCATCGAGAACGATGCCGTATGCGCCCTGGTCGCGTTCACGGTACTGCCATCCACCAGCTTCGCCAATTCATCAATGGTATAGCCAAAGCTGAACTTGCCGGCATACATCACAACACCGTTCTGCGCGACACCCCTGGCAAACGTCCACAACCCGAAGGGATCACCTTTTTTCGCGTCACGCGCGTTGGGCGTAACGCGCTTCTGCTGCATGATCGAGCCGTTCTGGATATTCGCCGAACCGTCATAATAATCCACGAACCCGTTGATAAGGTCCGTAAAGGCACCCGTCTTGGACTTGGAGATCGATAAAGGCCCCCCAGCGCTGGGATGGTACTCATACCGCGCGCCGTCATTGTAAAGTTCCGTCAACTGGGTCGAGAATGGCGAGGCCACATAGCCCACGCGGTACGGCCCCATGCCTTTGGACGAAAGGGCCCCTTTGCCGATAGATTTTTGTTCCCCATTAAAACTGGCCATCACAACGCCATTCTTAAAATCCACGTCCGACGATTTGTTGATCAAAATATTGGTGGGCAGCTGCGAGGGATCCGTGGTCTGTATAAAATGACCGCCCTTGCCTGCTCCCGCCGTCTGGGCAAACGGCTCTTTAAAAAGGACCTTTTGCGAGGGGTCGACCGGCGCCACAGAAAAAACAAACCCGTTCCTGGCCCCGTCATAGAGAGGATCACGAACACTTTCGAGCGCCACAAGCGCCTTGCCGGTAATTTGCTGGGACCCACTCACCAGGGCCACCTCACCCTTGGTCCCTGAGATACCTTCATTATTAAGGAAGGACGCCCAGTGCGGGTTATTGACCCAAGTCTGGTTGCTGACCGTGCTCTGCGGCGCCTTCGCATCGCCCTTGAATTCCCGCATAGGCGCATTCGGATCCTTGTCAGAGCCTGTGGAAAACGTGCCTTTATAGGTATAATCGAGCCTGGTGTCAGCAGTCAGCTTCCCGGCCTCCAGTTTTTCCGAGACTACCAGTTCCCCATCGGCGTAAACCTTACTGGCTGTCTTGCCATTATAGGAAGACCAGCGCAAGGCCGGGCTTCCCGCCTCCGCGATCATTTTGCCATCTTTATCAAAGACCGCTGCAGGATTGATCGTCTGGATGACAAGATTGCGCATCTTGGTCTTTTCCCACGGGCCGGAAACAAGGCTCTTGTCGGAATACGCGAACGTACCTCTGCGATCATCCACTCCGGTGGTCGTGAAGAGAAGGACAGGGGCCAGACCCTTGATCAAATTGTTCTGCCCGTTGATATCTGTGGTCGAAAGGATCTTCGCGCGATTCCCCTGCTCCGCGTAAGGATTGTAATTAATGAACGCTCCTTTAGACGCGGTCACACCGTCAAAGGATACCAGGCGATTGGCGTCCAGGTTAAAAGTACCCTGATCCAGGATGGCCTTTGTCGTTATCACGCCGTCCGCATCAGGCTTTAGAACATCGGTTCCCAAAACATAGGCATCGGTCCCCACGATATTGGCGGGTTTTTCGGCAGATGGCTTAGCGGTATCGTCAGGCTTGCCCGATTCTTTAGCGGCTTGCTCTGGCGGCTTTACGCCTGCAGGCTGTTCCCACTGGGAGTCCTTGTCTTTTTTCGCATTGTAAGAACTCGTGAAGGCCCGGTCGGCATTCGCCACAAACTTTAAGTACGCCGGTGCAGGCCCGGGCTCGATCTTTCCCTCGATGGTCGCGACCGCGACGCTGCCCTTCCCCAACTGATAGGCAAGGGCGGAATCGTAATCTGGTGAAAAATAATGCCCCGTGACCGCTGTAGACCCAAGGGCCTTCAGGATATTCCTGTCAGCATCAACAACAATGTCGCCGCCCTTCGCCGACGTAAAACGAATGGAGCCATGCACAAAATCTGTAAGCCTGCTGGACGCGTCCAGGATCTTGCCGCTGTCATTGCGGATGACATCATTGCGCGCCGCGCTGACAACCAGCGTATCACCCTGCTCCAGGCCAACCTTGAGACCGCCGAACATCTTGTTATTCAAATACTGTGTCCCGTCATACCAGCCGCTGGTGGCGACATTCCCGTCCTTGAGCTTCTGCGCGGTCACATCAATGATATTATTCGCGTCCCAGGCGTGCACATTATACGACCCGACCCATGTGGCACCGGTCGCGCCCGTTGTCAGCACGCCGGCCTCGAACAGCTTGCTGGACACCTGTTTGAGCTTTTGCTCCTCAACCGCCTTTAGCTCCTCCGGTGTGCCCGCGTTCGGGGCCGTGGTATCGGCCTTCAAAAATTTATCCAGCTCCTGGCCCATCTTTTTCATAGCAGGATCATCACTTGAAGCCGCGGCTTTTATCGCCGCTTCAATGGTTGGGCGGTCCGTGGTCTGCAGTCCGGTAGAAAGCGTGCCGCGCTGGGAAAATTTGCTTTTCGGGTCATACACATTGACCACGGCGTTACTCTGCGCAATGCTCGACGTCAAACGGGTTTGGACCCCGTCCATGGTCGCCTGCAGATCGACATTGCCGTGATTATTGATCATGTCGCGCTGCATGCCGCCGGGCACGAACCCGCCCGTGGTCACAACGTTGCGGAAGAAAACCTTTGCGGAAACCTCCCCGTTGAACGCCTTGTCATTCACCGTGCCGTCTTCATTCATCATCTGAGCCGGCAGAGAAACATAATACCCGCCGTCTTTATTTGTATCCGCCGTGACAACGATCCCGGCCGCCTTGTTCACATTGCTCAAAATGTTCTCGCCCTCGTCCTTGGTGACCCGTCCCTCGAAGCGTAACTGGCCGTTGGTATCACGCGACATGCCGGTCAACCACCCGGCTTGTTTCAACTGGCCGTTCCCTCTATCTGTTACGCCATGCTCAGCATACCCATCGGGGGAAGTCAAGCTCTGGTAAGCCACCCGCTGCCCGTTGTTGCGCGCCATCGCGACATTCACACCACCCATTATCACAGGGCTCACAAGATCAAACCCGGCCATCTGATAGGCCGTGGTCACAAAACCTGTTTGTTTCAGGAATGGCGAAGCGGAATATTCAATGGCCGCTTTGGCGTTGCCGGTGATCTGCTGCCCTAACGTGGTCGAAAGGTTCTCATAGGTCTGGCCGTCAATGCTCTTGGCCACGCTGAACGCCCACTCGCGCTTCAACTGGTCTTCGCTGACAGGCGAAGACAGTGCGGCATTCGACTGCTTCATGGTGTTCCACTGATTGTTGGCGTTCACAGCCCACGACGCCGTCATGTTGGTCTGCATGGCGTCCTGCACGTGCGGGAGCAGATAAGCGTTGGACCTTTCGATCGCGGCACTAAGGAAAGCCATCTCCGCGCGTTTAAAGCCGGTCGGGGGCGCTTGATATTTAATACCCTCCAGGCCGGCCACAGCGATGGTGCCATCCGCGTTAACCTTGGACTCCGGGACCTCAAGGACGTATTGCTCAGCCACGTTTGTCGCCGGATTACTTATTGCCGTTAGCTTGATCCCAGTTCCGTTATATTTTTTCCCATCACTGAACTGCTTATCTTCAACCATCTCAACATTCAAATGCTCGCCTGTTTTTTGATCCAGAACAATGGTTACATTACCGTTATTAAGGAGCTTCTGGGCCTCAACACCGCCCTGGGGGCTGATCGCGTCAAAAGCGGCCGCGCCAAGTGTGGAAACCGCAAAACTGGCCGCGTAGATATTCTCCAGCTTGGTCAGGCGGTCTTTTCTTTCCGCATCGGTCTGCGGTGTGGATTTATCCAGAAAGAGATTGGTCATCGCCGTGTTCAAGGCGAAATTTGTTCCTGATTTCAGGGTCGTGCTCAAGAGGCCATCCAGGAAAGAAGCTTCCGTCACTTTTATGAAAGAAGGATTGCCCGTAGCACTATCCATAACCTGATTGCCTTTGCTGTCCAGCAACGGCGTCAAGCCTGCGGCTTTACTCGCAGGGATGCTGACAACCTCCACCTGCTTCTGTGAGGGAACTCCCAGCGCATAGCCTGTCAGATAAGACCCGAGCATCTTCCCGGCCTGCCCTATCGCCTGCGACGTGGTGTTGGTCTGGGACTCGAGGTCGCTCATATCTTTAAAATTATTGGCGGCCCAGCGGGCGAAAGCCGTTCCACCGGCCTCACCGGATGCCAAGATCAACTTTCCAAAGAAAGTACCCGCAAAATTGGAAGGCGTTGCGGGGCCGCTCGGCTGCCCTGTTCCCGACCCATTTAACACAACAGCCAGATTCTGCTGAGTTGGATTCATCGTTAACCATGAAGAACCCGTTGGCGTGCTTGTTCCCAAACCATTTAACACGGTAAAGCCATTCGTCTGCGTCGGGTTCAACGTTAACAACGCAACATCAGTCGACGGCGTTGTTCCCAAACCAGCACCATTTAACAATGGTAATTCACGTGACAAAGATGTTCCCGAATTATTTGCCGCAGAAAATCCATCCGTGGAGCCTGCTTTCCAATTCACCCACGATCCCGTGTCGGCTGCATCCGTGTTTACCTTTTCAAGGGTCCCTGTCTGCTTGTAAGGCTGCTGGGTTGGGCCAATCTTGTCAAACGCCATCTCACCCGCATTGTTCACCAGCGCGGGTATCGCCATGTTGATGGCGGCACTGGCGATGGACGTAACAAAACTTTTTAAAATAGCGTTATTAGTGCCTAATTTTTTGTCAATGACCCGGGTCACTTCATACAGTGCGAGGCCCTCGGTAACACCGACCAGCGCGCCCACAGCAATGTTGCTGAGGATATTGCTTCCTGGTATCAAAGAAAAAGAGCCCGTGAAGGTGTCTGTACCAGACGTGAACCCGCTTGTTCCATAAGATATCGCTGAACTGATCGCGCTGCTGAGGATCATGGCCGTCTTGGCGCCGCACTTGCCAGCGAGCATGCACGCTTCCGCGACACTGCTCGCCAATTCCTTGGCGCCGATGCCGATGATCGCGATCTTGATCGCTGACGAGACTGATACGATCGCCGATGAGATCCCTGTAATATTCTTAAGCCAACCCATGGCCATCGGCGTAAGGATGCTCAGCCCCAGGTTAAGGACCATATCCCCCCAGAACCCGTCCATATTGACAAACCCGGGCAGCTGGCTGGAGCGGTCATACCACTTGTCACCCCAGACGAACGCCTGCATGGCTTCCGGGACCCGTTCAAATTCAGCCTGGTAAAAATAGTCAAGCCCCTGGGCCAGGACAAACCCGTTCGCCTTCTTTACAAATTCATCCCGGGTCATAACTGACGGCTGGCCAATGTCATGCATCCGTACTGTATTACCCTCGATGCCCGTGACCGTGACAAAATGCTCGCCCGTGAAACTCGCAATGAACGGCGGGGTCAGCTTGAGGACATCTTCGGGTTTGAATTTTGCGGCCGCATAATCCAGCTCGAACGCCTTGGCCACCCTGGCGAGGGCGAACAAGGATGTCTTTAAAGTGGCGTCACCCGGCTTGACAATGCCGCTCATCAGATCGAGCGCTACGGTCATCACAGAAACTTCTTCAGGAGTCTTTTTGATCCCCTTCGCCGCGAGGATATCGTTCAACGCGTAAACGCCGCAATTCAAATGATGGATCGAAGGGTCCGCCAGCCAGGTGCGGATATTGCGGCGCTCCTGGGCGCTGAACTTGGCATTGAGATCGATGTCGAGCGTGAATTCGGGCGCTTTATGGAAAAGGTTGCTTTTCTCAACGCCATTGTCCATTTTCAAAGCGATGCGCGCCGAAGGCTTGCCGTTGACCTGGTCCAGAAGGTGTTCCACGCTGCCGGAAACAAGCATGGCCGCCTGTTCGGAAGGCGTCACCATTCCCGTCATTTCAACGGACGGCGCCATGGTCCCGTAAAGGATGGCCGGATTGTAATTGAAGGCCCAGCTGATCTGGTTAGGGATAAAAACACAGATAACCGCCAGGGCCACGGTGCGCAGCCAGCCCTTGAACCGGCTCACGTACGGCTCATAATAAACAGGCATCGGACTTTCAGAGGGAGTTGCTACCGGGATGATCTCAGGCTGGGGCAGGGCAAAAAGAGAAACTTTCTCTTCTTTATTAAGAGAATTAAAGAACTTGAAAATCTGTTCGATAATTCCGTTTGTCATCGCCTGCCTCGGTTTTTGGATCGTTTTGTTCAAATTTCGACAAAGACGCCCAAATTTCAA